>JBMSJG010000091.1:0-4796 GCA_049418645.1 Burkholderiaceae bacterium
GATGCCCTGCGGGTACCCGAGAGCGACTTAAGGTTGTTTGGCAAGCCAGAGTCGTTTTCCAAACGACGCATGGGCGTGGCCCTGGCCAATGCCGACACGGTTGACGAGGCTCGAGAGCGGGCCAAGCTGGCGGCGAGTCGGGTCAAACCGGTCAGGGGCTAAAAAAAACGGCCCCGTCAGTTCATGAGGGGCCGTTCAAGTTGGTGGAGCCGGCGGGAATCGAACCCGCGTCCGCAAGTCTTCCAAAGACAGTTCTACATACTTAGTCGTTTTACTTGGATTTAACCGAACTGATTAGCCAAACGACAGGCCGGCAGTCAGCGATCCGCTTGTTTTAGGCATCCGACCCACGGCTTGACGGATGACGATCTGATGTAAATGACACTGCTGCGGGTTTTACCCCGCCTGGCCCATCAGAGAACCAGTGCAGCGCCCGCCGGGTTTAAGCGGCGAGAGCGAAACGCTCGTCGTTGGCGTTTATTAATTTCCGAATGGATTTACGAGGGAATCGGTCCTCGGTATGCCCTGTTCTCCTTCACTACCCACGTCGAAACCAGGTCGGCCCCAATGTCAGAAGACAGGCGCGAAGTATGCGCCCCTTGAACCCCAGATTCAAGGTTTCTTTTACTTCAATTGATTTGAATGCTGTGGTGAAGGGACTTTAGGCTAGAGCGTTCGGTCAGCCCGCATGATGCCGTCAGCCCAAGCGACTGATGACTCAGTTAACAACACCACTCAACGAACAGGAGCCCACCAGTGCCTACTATTTTTGACCCAATCTCTGTAGATGACCTTCAGCTGTCCAACCGAATGGTCATGGCCCCACTCACCCGCAGCCGTGCGGGCGAGGGTAACGTGCCCACGGATCTGATGGCCACCTACTACACCCAGCGGGCAACTGCTGGACTGATCATCACCGAGGCCAGCCAGGTGAGTCCCCAGGGCCAGGGCTACATTGCCACGCCAGGTATCCACTCGGCCGAGCAGGTGGCTGGCTGGAAAAAGGTCAACCAGTCCGTCCATGCGGCTGGCGGCAAGACCTGTCTGCAGCTCTGGCATGTGGGCCGCATTTCCCACAGCTTCTTCCAACCCGGTGGCGCCGCGCCTGTGGCGCCGTCTGCCATTCAGCCAGCCATGAAGGCATACACCGACAAAGGCTTCGAGGACTGCCCGGTGCCCCGCGCCCTGGAGACCGCTGAGGTCCAGGCCTTGGTCGAGACCTATCGGCAGGCCGCTCAACATGCAAAGGATGCAGGCTTTGACATGGTGGAGGTCCATGCGGCCAATGGCTATCTGATCGACCAGTTCCTGCGCGACAAGACCAACCAGCGCACCGATGCCTACGGCGGTTCCATCGAGAACCGTGCTCGCTTCCTGATCGAGGTGGTCAAGGCCGTTCTGCAGGTCTACCCAGCCCACCGAGTCGGCTGCCGGATCTCCCCGGTCTCTCAGTTCAACGACATTGATGACAGCAATCCCGCGGCCTTGTTCGGCTACGTGGCTCAGCAACTGGGTTCGCTCAAACTTGGCTATCTGCACATCATTGAGGGCCAGACGGGTGGCTCTCGTGATGCAGACCAGCGTGTGGACTTTGCCGGACTCCGCCAATCCTTTAAGCAGGCCGGCGGACGTCTGACCATGGTGAACAATGGCTACACCAAGGAGATGGGTGAGTCCGCTGTGTCGACTGGTTCTGCGGACCTGGTGGCCTACGGCGTGCCCTTCCTGGCCAACCCCGACCTGGTGGCCCGATTCAAGCATGGTCACCCACTGAATGCGCCTGACCAGGCGACGTTCTATGGCGGCGGGGAAAAGGGTTATACCGACTACCCGGTCTACGCGGGCTAACTTAAGTTGCGGGCATGAAGACCCTTGTGATCTTGACGGGCCACAGCCGTGGCCTGGGCGCCGCCTTGACCGACGAGCTGCTGGGCCTGGGCTGCTCGGTCATTGGCCTGTCCCGAAAGAGTCTTGTGCCCAAAGGGGCCGCCAAGCCTGGTTGCTTTTTCGACCAGGTGGCCATCGACCTGGCGGATTCAGAGGCCTTGGGTCGTCTGCTGGCCGATGACTGTCTGAGTAAGCCGGTGAGGGATGCCGACCGGGCGATCTTGATCAACAACGCAGGGCTCCTCAATCCAGTGGGTTTGGTGGGTGAGCAGTCACCAACTGAGATCGCTCAATCCGTGTCAGTCAACGTGACTGCGGTCCTGATGCTGACCAACTGGTTTGCCAAGGTCTCCCAGAAGACGGCGGATCGCCGGCTGGTGCAGATCTCCAGTGGCGCAGCCCGCAGTGCCTACTCAGGCTGGAGCGTGTACTGCGCCACCAAGGCCGCCCTGGACCATCATGTTCGCTGTCTGGCGATGGAGGCTGAGCAGCCGCATTCCCCCTCCTTTGGACTCAAGGTCTGTAGCCTGGCTCCCGGCGTGATCGACACGGACATGCAGGCCCAGGTTCGGGCCAGCGACTTGGCCTCCTTCCCCATGCGTCCCAAGTTCGATGAGCTCAAGGCCAGTGGCAGCCTAGCCAGTCCAGAGGATGTCGCCCAACGTCTGTGCAAGCACTTGTTTTCAGACGGTTTTGGCAAGGACCCTGTGGCCGATTTGCGGTCTATCGGCTGATTTGAGCGGTTTTGACCCCCAGACCGAAGGGGGGTACGGTAGCCGGCATCGGGGGCTTTAAACCGGTAAAATGGCGGGATTCTAAAAATTCACCTGACCTGATCAGGACGCCAAAGGCCCCATGGATTCCTTCGCCAAAGAAACACTTCCCGTCAGCCTAGAACAAGAGATGCGCAAGTCCTATCTGGACTATGCGATGAGCGTGATTGTTGGCCGTGCATTGCCAGACGTTCGTGACGGCCTGAAGCCGGTTCACCGTCGCGTGTTGTTTGCCATGCACGAGCTGAACAACGACTGGAACCGTGCCTATAAGAAATCCGCTCGTATCGTCGGTGACGTGATCGGTAAGTACCACCCGCACGGCGACTCGGCCGTCTACGACACGATTGTTCGAATGGCCCAGGACTTCTCCCTGCGCTACATGCTGGTCGATGGTCAGGGTAACTTTGGTTCGGTCGACGGCGATAACGCTGCGGCCATGCGATACACCGAGATTCGTCTGGCCAAGGTGGCCCACGAGCTGCTAGAGGACCTGGACAAAGAGACGGTCGACTTCGGTCCCAACTACGACGGCTCCGAGAAAGAGCCGCTCATCATGCCGGCTCGCATTCCCAATCTGCTGATCAACGGCTCGTCTGGCATCGCGGTGGGCATGGCCACCAACATCCCGCCTCACAATCTGAATGAAGTGGTTGCTGGCTGTCTGCATCTGCTGGCCAATCCAGAGGCGACGGTCGACGACTTGATGGAGCTGATCCCGGCGCCCGATTTCCCAACCGCCGGCATCATCTATGGCATTGAAGGCGTCCGTCAGGGCTACCGCACAGGGCGTGGTCGTTGCGTCATGCGGGCCCGCACCCACTTCGAGGACATCGACAAGGGCTCACGTCAGGCCATCATTGTCGATGAGCTGCCGTATCAGGTAAACAAGCGTTCGCTGCTCGAGCGCATTGCCGAACTGGTGAACGAAAAGCGCCTGGAGGGCATATCCGATATTCGGGATGAGTCGGACAAGTCCGGCATGCGGGTGGTCATTGAGCTCAAGCGTGGTGAACTGCCCGAGGTGGTGCTCAACAACCTGTACAAGAACACCCAGCTGCAAGACAGCTTCGGCATGAACATGGTGGCCTTGGTCGATGGCCAGCCCCGCACGCTGAACCTCAAGCAGATGCTCGAGGCCTTCTTGGCCCATCGCCGGGAGGTGGTCACACGTCGCACCGTCTTCGAGCTTCGCAAGGCCCGTGAGCGTGGCCATGTCTTGGAAGGCCTGGCGGTCGCAGTGTCCAACATGGACGAGATGATTGCCCTGATCAAGGCCTCACCAACGCCAGTTGAGGCCCGTGAAGGCTTGATGAACCGCACCTGGAAGGCTGATCTGGTGCGCGAACTGCTGGCACGTGCCACCGAGACCACGGTGGCTGAAGCCTTCAGGCCTGACAACGTCACACAGGACACCGGTCTGGTGCCCGATGGCTATCGCCTGAGTGAGACCCAGGCCCAGGAAATTCTGCAGATGCGTCTGCAGCGCCTGACGGGTCTGGAGCAAGACAAGATCGTCGGTGAGTACAAAGAGATCATCGAGAAGATCGCCGACCTGCTGGACATTCTGGCCAAGCCCGCGCGCATCACCGCGATCATCAATGAAGAGCTGGAGTCGGTCTCGAAAGAGTTCTCGGACAAGCGCCGCTCGACCATTGAGCTCAATGCCGAAGAGCTACAGACCGAAGACCTGATCACGCCGCAAGAGATGGTGGTCACGCTGACGCACGGTGGCTATATCAAGAGCCAGCCGCTGTCGGAGTACCAGGCGCAGCGTCGTGGTGGCCGAGGCAAGACAGCCACTGCCACCAAGGAAGACGACTGGATCGACCAGCTCTTCATTGCCAACACCCATGACATGATCCTGGCGTTCTCGAATCGAGGCCGGGTCTATTGGCTCAAGGTCTGGGAAGTGCCTCAGGGCTCACGGGCGTCTCGCGGCAAGCCACTGGTGAACGTCTGGCCCCTAGAAGACAACGAAAAGATCAACGTGGTTCTGCCTGTGAAGGCGTTTGATGACGATCACTTCGTCTTCATGGCCACCTCCATGGGTACCGTCAAAAAGACGCCACTGTCTGCCTTCTCTCGTCCCATGAAGCGCGGCATCATCGCCTGCTCGCTGGACGAGGGGGATGT
>JBMSJG010000092.1:0-4782 GCA_049418645.1 Burkholderiaceae bacterium
AGCGGCAGCCCGCTCTTTAGCCTGATCCTGACCCTGGTGGCTTATCAACTGGGGGTCATGGCTCACCAACGGTCCGGCCGGTCGCCATTGGTAAACCCTGTGGCCATTGCGGTTCTGTTGACCGCCGGCGTGCTGCTGCTCATCGACATGCCCTATCCCCAATATTTCGAGGGGGCCCAGTTCATTCACTTTCTGCTTGGCACAGCAACGGTGGCCTTGGCCGTGCCCATCGCTCAGGGTTGGCATCTACTCAAAGGGCGCTTTGCCCAACTGGGCCTGGCGCTACTGATGGGCGGACTGGTCTCGGTCGTCTCCAGCATTGGGTTGGCCAGCCTGTTCAAGGTCCCCACCGATCTGGTGACCCCCATGCTGGCGAAATCCGTCACAGCCCCCATTGCCATGGGCATTTCCGAATCCATGGGCATCTCCCCAACCCTGACCGCAGTCTATGCGGTGCTGACCGGGGTCATCGGCGCCATCGCCGCCACCCACCTGCTCAATGCCCTGGGTATGAAAGACTGGACCGCCCGAGGCTTCGCGGTCGGCGTAGCCGCTCACGGCATCGGGACCTCTCGAGCCTTTGCGGTTCACCCCGATGCGGGCGCCTTCTCGAGTGTGGGGATGGGCCTGCACGGCGTGGCAGGGGCCCTGCTCCTGCCACTCATTGGACCGTGGCTTCTAAGGTGGCTCAGTTAGCCCGTGAACTGACGTCTTGACTGGCTTCTGAGATAGACCGCCGCGTACAAGGCCGGCAGCGAAAACAGCGTCAACGCGGTTGCAACGATCAGCCCCCCCATGATCGCCACCGCCATGGGGCCCCAAAAGACACTGGCCTGCAGTGGCACCATGGCAAACACAGCCGCAGCAGCGGTCAACAGGATGGGACGAAAACGTGAGACCGTGGCCTCCACAATCGCCGACCGCAGATCCCTGCTCTGCCGCTCTCGCTCGATTTGATCGATCAGGATGACCGAATTGCGCATGATCATGCCCATCAGCGCAATCACCCCGAGCATGGCCACAAACCCGAAGGGCCGATTGAGTACCAGCAATGCAGCAGCGGCACCAGACAGGCCCAGGGGTGCGGTGGCCAAGACCATGAAACTGCGCGAAGAACTCTGCAACTGCAATACCAGCAGGGTCAGGGTAATGAAGAGCATGATGGGCATGCCGGCAAAAATGGACTGCTGACCCCGGCCGCTTTCTTCCACCTCACCGCCCACCTCTAGCCGCAGTCCCGTTGGGAAAGACGCCATGGTCGGTGCCAGCTGCTTCATCAGTTCGGCCGTCACCGTTGGGCCCTGGCGACCGGGTCCCACCGACGCTTGCAGGGTCAGAGCAAACTCACGATTTTGTCGCCAGACGATGCCAGGCTCCCAGACCATCTCTAGACGGGCCAGCCGAGACAGCGCCACCTGCTGACCTGACTGCGAAGGCACCAGCAAGCCTCTCAAGTCCTCCAGACCGTTGCGCTCCTGGGCGGGCAGGCGCAGTACGATGGGAATCAGACGTGTGCTCTCGCGATACTCGCCAACGGTCAGCCCGGTAAATCGAGCAGCCAAGACCTCGGCAATCGACTGTGGCGACACCCCCAGATCCCTTGCACGGCCCAGGTCCAGTTGAATCTGAACCACCGGTCTTAACTCATTCCAATTGTTGTTCAGGCCACGGATGTCCGGGTGAGCCCGCATCACCTCGCTCACCTTGGGCAGCCAGGCCTGGACCAACCCCGGCTGCTCAGATACCAGACGCAGCTGCACTGGGTAGGCCACGGGCGGCCCGTTGGGCAGGAGCTTGATGCGCAGCCTGGCCTGGGGGGCCACCTCGGGCAGGGCCTGTTGCAGGCGGCTCAGCATGGCCTGCCGGTTCTCACCGGACTTGGGCACGACAATCAGCTGGGCCACGTTGGGCTGAGGAAAAATAATGTCCAGCGGCAGAAAAAATCGTGGCGCACCGCTGCCAACCCAGCTGGTCAGACTGCCATGGCCAGGATCTTTCAGGATCACCTGCTCCAGGGCCTGAACGGTCTTTTGGGTCGCCTCGATGCTCGCACCCTCTTGAAGAAAGACGTCTACCAGCATCTCTGGTCGGGATGAATCGGGGAAAAACTGCTGCTGGACCTTGGACATGCCCACAAGGCCCAGTCCAAACGAGAGAACCGTTGCGGCCAAGACCTTCCAGGGATGGTCCACACACCAGCTCACCACTGATCGAAATCGTTGGTAAAAACCGGATTGAAAGGCCTCCGAATGAGCCTCTCCCGCTACCGCAGGCTTGCTCTTGAGCAGCCAAAAGCCCAATACCGGCACAAAGAAGACCGAGACGAGCCATGAGACCAGCAAGGCTGCCGCGGTCACACCAAAGATGGCAAAGGTGTATTCGCCCACGGTGGACTTGGCGATGCCAATGGGTAGAAAGCCCACCGCCGTGATCAGGGTCCCAGTCAGCATGGGCATGGCCGTCAGAGAGAAAGCCGCAGTAGCCGCCGAGAGTCGATCTGCCCCCTCTTCCAGCTTTCTGACCATCATCTCCACCACGATGATGGCGTCATCCACCAGCAGACCCAGTGCAATGATCAGAGAGCCCAGCGAGATCTTGTGAAGCCCGATGCCCCAGGCCTTCATAATCAGAAAGGTCACCGCCATGACCAGAGGGATGCTAATGGCCACAATCAGTCCGGGACGCGGGTCGATGCGAAACGGGTGCTGGTGCAAGCCAAGGGCCAAGAGACTGACGCCCAATACAATGGCCAAGGCCTCGGCGAGCACTTTGAGAAACTCCCCAATCGAGCTCGCTACCACCCGCGGCTGATCCTGTACCTGGGTGAGTCGCACCCCAAGTGGGAGGTCAGGTCGAATCTGCTCGACCAGCTCGTTCATGGCGCGTCCCAGGGCCATCACATCGCCACCCTTTTTCATGGAGACCCCCAGACCAAAAACGGGTTGGCCATTGACACGCATGAGCTGCCCACTGGGGTCAGGGGGGCCTCGACGCAGCTCACCCAAGTCTGAGAGCCGGAGAATTTGACCGCCCGCTCGAATGGGCGTCTGGGCGATCTGCTCCTCTGACTCAAACTGACCCGTCACCCGAAGCGGGATCTCGAAAGGCTCGGCGCGGAGGGTTCCAGCCTGCACCACCCGATTCTGGGCGTTGATCTGGTCCGAGATCTGGGCTGTGGTCAGGCCATAGCGGGCTAGCTTGGTTCGAGACAACTCCAGATAGATGCGTTCAGGCTCCAGACCAAAGACTTCAACCTTGCCCACGTTGCTGACTCGCAGCATGCGGGAGCGCAGGTCTCGCGCAAGCTCCGACTGTCGGGCCAGGCTCAGCCCCGGTGCCTGCACGGCATAAATGATGCCGAAGGTGTCACCAAAATCATCGTTGAAGAATGGACCTTGGACACCAAGCGGCAGACTGTCCGCCATGTCCATCATTTTTTTTCGGATGGTGTAGAAACGCTGGGAGACTTCCTTGGGGTCAAAGTCGTCCCCAATCTCGACGATGACCGTGGTGTGACCCGGTTTGGAGAAGCTCACCGTCTTGCGCACGTTGGGCACTTCTTGAACGATCCGCTCAAGTCGATCAGCCACTTGAGCAGCCATCTGCATGGCGGTAGCGCCAGGCCAACTGGCCTGCACCACCATCACTCGGAAGTTAAATGGCGGATCCTCGTCCTGGCCCAACTGAAAATAACTCGCCACGCCCAAGAGCATCAGCGCCACCATCAGATAGCGCACCAGGGCTGGGTGCTCGATCGCCCAGCGAGATAGATTGAATGGCGTCATTTCACGTTCAGGGTGCCTGCGGGCACCCGAACTCTCTGACCATCGGTGAGTAAATGGGCACCAATGGCCACTACCACATCACCGCTTTGAAGACCCTTGGCCACCTGGGCCCAGCGCTCGTCACTGCTCGCGACCGTCACCAGCTGCTGACGAACCCGGTGACCGCCCTCGACGGGCTCAATCAGCATGACGGCCTGCCCCCCATTGATCAAGGCTGACAGAGGCACTTGGATCCGCTGATCAGCACCGGACAGTGGCTGAGCAACCGGAGAAGCAGACCCCGACAGCACCACCAAGATCGCACCAGCCTCAACGCGCTGGCCCTTGCTGACGGCGACACGCTGAACCACACCCCCTACCAACGCCCGACTGGTGATCAGACCCAATCCATCGAGCTTGGCTTCGTGCTCGGCCCGGGCAGCCAATACAGCTGCCTGTCGACGCTCGAATTCAGCCTGCGAGATGAAGTTCTGCTGACGCAATCGTTCATACCGAGCGAAATCGGCTTCTGCACTGGCCAACTGGGCAGCAGCAGCAGCGATCTGAACCCGGGCACTTGAATCGGCCAATCGCGCATCAATCGGATCTAACCGAACGAGTGCCTGGCCAGCGACGACGCGATCACCTGACTTGACCAAGACAGACTCGACCATCCCATTGGACTGGGCCACAACGGTTGGCGAATTCGTCTGAGAGACAACAGCGGAGGAACCCCCAGACTGCAGGGTTGATCTGCGGTCTTCAATCCGGTAGGCCTCCACCAGGGGGTCTGGCAATGGCTTGGGCGCCTCCTTGGAACAACCGGCCGCCAGTGACAGCGCCGCTGAGACCACCAGTAACAACCATGGCTGCGATCTCATTGCCCAGCCTCGCGCTGATGACGAAGTCCAGCCCAGAGCAGACTGAGCCAGCCCACGATAAAGGCAAATCCTCCAAAAGGGGTGACGGCCGCGAAGGCCTTGTGACCGGTGTAGACCATGGCATACAGGCTTCCGCT
>JBMSJG010000093.1:0-4744 GCA_049418645.1 Burkholderiaceae bacterium
TCGGCCGAGACGCGATCGGCGTCTCCCGAGGCCTGAGAAGCAGCAGTCGAGGCGCCATCGGCCACCTCAATCATCCCGAGCACACTGCCCTCGCTGACCTTGTCGCCCAGCTTCACACTGAGACTCACCAGCTTGCCCGCATGCGACGACGGTATCTCCATCGACGCCTTGTCACTCTCCACCGTGATCAGACTCTGCTCAAGACCCACTACATCACCAGCCTTGACCAACACCTCAATCACCTCAACCTCTTTAAAGTCCCCAATGTCCGGAACCTTCAACTCAATCGTGGCCATCTTTTTGCTCCTCTGAGGTTAGGCGAACGCGGGGTTCATGCGGTCGGTGTCAATGTTGTACTTCTTGATGGCCTTGGCCACATCCTCAGGCTTGATGGCCCCGTCTTTCATCAGACCGTAAAGCGCTGCAACGGCCACATACCGGCGATCCACCTCGAAGTGCTCGCGCAATTTGGCGCGCGAATCGGAGCGACCAAAGCCGTCCGTGCCCAGCACCATGTAGCGACGGCCCTCCGGCATGAAGGGCCGGATCTGGTCAGCAAACGACTTCATGTAGTCGGTGGCAGCCACCACGGGACCCGCATGCTTGTCCAGCTGCTGAGTCACAAAGGGCACTCTGGCCTTGGCCGTTGGGTGCAGCAGGTTGTGACGCTCGGCATCTAGACCTTCGCGACGCAGTTCGTTAAAGCTTGGGCAGCTCCAGACGTCGCTGGCAATGCCGAAGTCTTGGGCCAGCAGACGAGCACCTTCCTGGACCTCTCGCAAAATGGTGCCGCTGCCCAGAAGCTGAACACGCTGCTTGGCCTTGGCCTCGCCGACCTGCTCGAGCAGGTACATGCCCTTGAGAATCTGCTCCTCGGTTCCCGGCTTCAGTCCCGGATGGGCGTAGTTCTCGTTCATCAGGGTGAGGTAGAAGAAGACGTCTTCCTGATCCGCCACCATCCGCTTCAGACCGCTGTGCAGAATCACGGCGACCTCGTGGGCAAAGGTGGGGTCATAGGACACGCAATTGGGAATGGTCGAGGCCAGGATCTGGCTATGGCCATCCTCGTGCTGCAGGCCCTCACCATTTAG
Organism: Burkholderiaceae bacterium; assembly: GCA_049418645.1. Lineage (GTDB taxonomy): Bacteria > Pseudomonadota > Gammaproteobacteria > Burkholderiales > Burkholderiaceae_A > Hahnella. Next base: position 1,092 of record JBMSJG010000093.1, read on the forward strand.
GGTGGTACGACCGGCCGTGCCGCCCAACAGGAATCCACGGGCCCGCATGTCGCCGGCCGCCCAGGCCAGGTCGCCCACGCGCTGCAAGCCAAACATGGAGTAGTAGATGTAGAACGGGATCATGATCCGGTTGTTGGTCGAGTAAGAGGTCGCAGCAGCGATCCAAGAACTCATGCCACCAGCCTCGTTGATGCCCTCTTGCAGAATCTGACCCTTGATGTCCTCGCGGTAGTACATCACCTGGTCACGGTCGACTGGCTCGTATTTCTGGCCCTCGACCGAGTAAATACCAATCTGACGGAACAAGCCCTCCATGCCGAAGGTTCGGGCCTCGTCCACCAGGATGGGAACGACCCGTGGCGAGAGCTCTTTATCCCGCAGCAGTTGAGTCAGGCAGCGCACATAGGCCTGGGTTGTCGAGATCTCGCGCCCCTCAGGCGTGGGCTCCAAGACAGGGGCAAACAGATCCAAGCCGGGAACGCTGAGTTTCTCATCGGCCTTCTCACGGCGATGGGGCAGATAACCACCCAAGGCCTGACGACGCTCATGCAGGTACTTCATCTCCGGGGCATCTGGTGATGGCTTGAGCAAGGGCACCGATGGCAGTTGCTCATCCGAGACTGGAATGCCAAAGCGATCGCGGAATTCCTTGATGGACTGATCATCTAGCTTCTTGGTCTGGTGAGCCGTGTTGCGGCCCTCGGCCACCTTGCCCATGCCAAAGCCCTTGATGGTCTTGACCAGGATGACGGTTGGCTGACCCTTGTGACGAACGGCTGCCGAAAAGGCGGAATAAATCTTGTGTGGATCGTGACCCCCGCGGTTCAGGCGCCAGATGTCGTCATCTGACATCTTGGCCACCATCTCTAGGGTCTTGGGATGCTTGCCAAAGAAATGCTTGCGGACATAGGCACCGTCATTGGCCTTGTAGTTCTGGTACTCGCCGTCGACAGTCTCCATCATGATTTTTTTCAGAAGGCCGTCGGTGTCCTTGGCCAGTAGCTCGTCCCAATAGCCGCCCCAGATCACCTTGATCACATTCCAACCGGCACCGCGGAAGTCGCTCTCGAGCTCCTGAATGATCTTGCCGTTGCCGCGGACGGGACCGTCGAGACGCTGCAGGTTGCAGTTCACCACCATGACCAGGTTGTCGAGCTTCTCGCGAGCGGCCAGGCCAATCGCACCCATGGACTCCGGCTCGTCCATCTCGCCATCGCCACAGAAGGCCCAGACTTTTCGCTCGGCGGTATCGGCCAGACCACGGGCATGCATGTATTTCAGGAAACGCGCCTGATAGATGGCCATGATCGGACCAAGACCCATCGAGACCGTGGGGAACTGCCAGAAGTTGGGCATGAGCTTGGGATGTGGGTAGCTCGACAGGCCCTTGCCATCCACCTCACGACGGAAGTTGTTGAGCTGGTCCTCCGAGAGACGTCCCTCCAAAAAGGCCCGGGCATAAATGCCAGGAGAGGAATGTCCCTGGATGAACAGAAGGTCCTGACCCTTTGGATGCTCAGGCCCTTTCCAGAAATGGTTAAAACCAACACCGAGCATGTTGGCCAGAGAGGCAAAACTAGAGATGTGCCCCCCCAGGTCACCATCGGCCCGATTGGCCCTGACCACCATGGCCATGGCGTTCCAGCGCATCCAAGAGCGAAGGCGCTCCTCGTACTCCAGGTTGCCCGGGCAGTGCTCCTCAGCCGAGGGGGGGATGGTATTCACATAGGCGGTCGCAGCCGAAAACGGCACGGTGCCGCCAGACCGACGGGTCTTGTCGATCAAAGCCTCCAACAAAAACTGTGCGCGATCGGGGCCCTCAGCGGCAATCACGGCATCCAGGGCGGCAAGCCACTCCTGGGTCTCTTGCGGATCGGTATCGGCCGCCGTGTTGATCTGTTCGGTGATGTGGGCAGGCAGTGTCGACATGCTGTGTCTTCCTTGACGTTGTGAGATGTGACTTCTGAGGAGAATTGTTGTGCTGCCCCTGAGGAAAGGCAACCTTTTTTCCGCTATGCAGAACATGATTTCATATTAAGAAACGTGGGGTGGGGTTTTCCTCAGGCGATACACTCCGCTGGTGAGCTTCCGCCTTTCGCACCTCTTTACCCTTCGAGCCCGTCCCGGTCAGGCTCGCAGCCAACGTCAGACAGAGGCTGAACTGTCCCGGGAAATCGCCTTCCGGCGTGCCATGGAGAACTCCATGCCCACCGGCATGCGAGTGATCGACCTAGAGGGGCGCATCAGTTACGTCAACCCAGCCTTCTGTCGACTGGTCGGCATGACCCAGGATGAACTGCTGGGCCAGACCCCTCCATACAGCTACTGGCCCCCCGAGCAGCTCGAGCAACACCGACTCAACATCAAACGGCTCTTACAAGGCGAGATCAAAAGCCTCAACACCCAGATTCCGGTGATGCACCGGGACGGCACCCGCCTGATCTGCCGGATGTACACCTCTCCCCTGGAGGATGCCCAGGGCAAACAGGTGGGTTGGATGACCTCGGTGACCGACATCACCGAGCCCAGCCGAATTCGCCTGGAGCTGGCCCAGGCGCAGGAGCGCTTCATTACCGTCTTGCAGTCGCTGGACGCCTCCGTCTCGGTGGCCACCCAGGATCCCGAAGATGAACTGCTGTTTGCCAACGAGGCCTACCGAAAGTGGTTTGGCAACAGTCTGCAGGCCGGTCACCGACCCATGGCCGATGCCCACCGGGCCCCCTGGAGCGACAGCCGAGAATATTTCCATGAACAGGTGGCCCGATGGTTCGATGTCCGCGTACGCAGCATTCAGTGGGTTGACGGCCGGGTGGTTCAACTCTTGGTGGCCACCGACATCACCCAAAAGCGCATTGCAGATGAGAACCAACGCCTCCAGTACGAGCGTCTGCAACAGACGTCTCGACTGATCAACATGGGGGAAATGGCCTCCTCCCTGGCCCATGAACTCAACCAGCCGCTCACCGCCATCAACAACTACCTCATGGGAGCGGTGGCACGCATCCGGGCGGCCGACCAGCGGCAGCAGACGATCGCCTCGGACGATCTGATCGACATGCTCACCAAGACCGCCAAGCAGGCCGAACGGGCCGGCACCGTCATCCAACGGATTCGGGGCTTTGTGAAGCGCAGCGACCCCATCCGCAAGTTCATCGACCCCGCCGCCTTGGTCGCAGAGGCGGTCGGGCTGGCCGAAATCGATGGCCGTGCCCTAGGTGTGCAAGTCCTGCAGGAGCTCGACCCCGACCTGCCCTCCATTAACGTGGACCCCATCCTAATTGAGCAGGTGCTGGTGAACCTGGTGAAAAATGGCATCGACGCCATGCGGGACGCCAGCATCAAACTGCTTCGCGTTCGAGTTCGGGTCAAGGACGACCAGATCCTGTTCTCCGTCAAGGACCGCGGTCATGGCGTCGACCCGAGCATGCGCGAGCGACTCTTTGACTCGTTTTACACCACCAAGGCTGAGGGCATGGGCATGGGCCTGAACATTTGTCGGTCTATCATTGAGTCCCATCAGGGCCGACTCTGGTTTGAAGACAATGCCGATGGCGGCAGCACCTTCAAATTCTCTCTACCATTGGAGCCTGACAAACCAATCCAAGAACTCAACGGAGAAGCGGCATGAACGAGATGGTCTATGTGTTGGACGA
>JBMSJG010000094.1:0-4718 GCA_049418645.1 Burkholderiaceae bacterium
CTGGCGTCAGAGCACCATTCACTCCAAGAGCCTGGGTACAGCGCACTGCCAATCAGGCCCGCCGCCTCCATGGCCAGCAGGTTATGGCAGGCGTTGATCCCGGAGCCGCAGCTGTGGACCACGGACATGGGGTCACGACCCTGCAACAGGGCATCGAATTCTTCTCGCAGCACAGAGGCCGGTTTGAAACAGCCGTCGGCATCTAGGTTGAGAGACTGGGGCCGGTTGAGGGCGCCTGGGATGTGTCCTGCCACGGGATCAAACGGCTCTGACTCACCAGCAAATCGCTCCACTGCCCGGGCATCGAGCAGGCAGGCAATGTCGGGGTGTGAGCCAGAGGTCACCCATTGCTGGACCATGGGCAGATCCCATCGGGGGCAGCCTGTGGGCCGAACCGTGAGCTGTCCCTTGCGTAGGGGCTTGAAGTCGGTCGTCTTCAGGCCGCCACCGGCACGAAGCCAGGCCTGAATACCACCATCGAGCACTGCGACCTTGAGGTGACCAATGGAACGGACCAGCCACCAGAGTCGGGCTGCGAAATTCCCGCCACTGCTGTCATAACCAACGATGAGGGTGTCTTCGGTGACGCCGAGGCCTTCGAGGCGTTTGGCAAAGGTCTGCGGGTCGGGCAGCGGATGCCGACCGCCGTTGTTGGGGCCTGCCTCACCGCTCAGGTCATCGTCCACTGAGAGGAAGGCGGCATTGGGCAGGTGGCCTTCGGCGTAAGCCCGAAAGCCATAGGTGGGGTCGGTGAGGTCGTGGCGAACATCGATCACCAGTACGTCACTGGGCTCGGCAATGAGTTCGGCAGGGCGAATGAGTGGGTTCATGTCAGGTTGGTAAAGGCTTGATCGCCCAACTGGCGACGCAGGTATTCATGAAAGTGCAGCATGCCGTCTTCCATGGGGGAGTGGTAGGGGCCGGTCTCGTTGCGACCAGCCTTGGCCAGGGCTGCTCGGCCACGGTCCATGCGGATGGCAATCTCGTCGTCTTCGATCACCGTCTCGTTGTAGGCCGCTTGCTGAGCCTGCATGTACGAGGGCTCGAACAGGGCAATCTCTTCTGGGTAATAAAACTCCACCACGTTCAGCGTCTTCTGGGGGGACAGTGGGTGCAGGTGGCTCACCACCAAGACCTTGGGATACCACTCCACCATGATGTTGGGGTAGATGGTCATCCAGATGGCGCCGTATTCCGGCAGCTGGCCATCGTGCATGCGCAGAACCTCTTGTTGCCAACGCTGGTAGACGGGGGTCGCCCCCTTGGTCAGCGGCGTAATACCCACGGCCTGGATGTTGAAGTTCTCGCCAAAATGCCAGCGCAGGGCGTCACAGTCTACGAAACTGCCCAGGCCAGGGTGGAAGGGCACCACATGGTAGTCATCCATGTAGACCTCGATGAAGCTCTTCCAGTTGTAGTCGCAGTGATGAATCTGGGTCTTGGCGTGAACAAAGCCCTCAAAGTCCAGCTTGTCAAAGAACGGGGCGCTCGAGAACTCCCGAAGCAAATCGGCTTTGCCCTCAAAGAGCAAGCCATTCCACTCGGCCAGAGGCTGCCGTTTTAGATGACGACAGGGATCTTGGTCGAAGTAGGGCGCGCCGATTAACTGGCCCGACAGGTCATAGGTCCAGCGGTGAAGGGGACAGACAATCGATTCAGTCTGGCCTTGTCCCTCTAGCATCACAGCCTGACGGTGCCGGCAAATATTGGAGAGCAGTTCGATGCCGTTGGGCCCATGCACGAGCACGCGCCCGTGGTCCTCGTGGGCCAGGGTGCTGTAGCGGCCAGGCTCCGGCACCATGAGTCGGTGACCGACGTAGCCAGGACCTGCCTGGAAGCATTGAGTGCGCTCTTGGGCAAGAAGCGCATCGCTGAAATATGCCTGCACCGGCAGTTGAGCCTGGCTCGGTGCAAGCCGAGAAAAGGTTCCGACGTCCGACATCGAAATCCCCCCGGTTAGCCAAAGAAAGCATTCCAGTATACCCGTGGCGGGGGTTCGGTCCCTGATGAGGCTCAATTACACTAGTGTTTATGCGGACAAAAACAAGCCAATCCAAGGACGCGGGCCAGGGACTCTCGGTCGCTGAGCAGGCTGAGATTCAGGCCATGACCTTCGAGCAGGCCATGTCGGCCCTGGAGGAGGAGACGGCCAGGCTATCGTCCGGGGATCAGGCTCTGGCAGCCTCGTTAAACAGTTATGAGCGGGGCGTTGCTTTACTCAGGCATGCACAGGCCTTGCTCGCCCACGTCGAGGAGACCTTGGCGGTGATCGATGCCCAGGGGCAGGCTAGTCAGGTCAGCCGGTCCTCCATCGAGGACAGTCAGTCATGACCGCCGGTTTGGAGGCTTTTGCCAGCTGGAAGTCAGCGATTGAGGCTCGACTGTCGTGTCATTTGGACCAGGCGCAGTCGCGCATGGCGGACCAGATGACGAGCCAGGGAAGGGCAGTGCCTGGCGCGCAGACCGCCCTCTCGCGTTTGATCAAGGCCATGCGCCATGGTGTCCTAAATGGGGGCAAGCGGGCCCGTGGACTTTTGCTCATGGCAGCAGCGCAAGCCAGCGGTACAGACCCGACTCAGGAGGCGGTTCTAGACGCCGCCTGTGCAGTGGAGTTTGTCCATGCCTTCTCACTGGTCCACGATGACATGCCCTGCATGGATGACGACGACCTGCGGCGGGGCCAGCCCACGGTTCATGTTGCATACGACGAGCCGACGGCCTTGTTGGTAGGAGATGCCCTGCAGACGCTGGCCTTTGAGTGCCTGTCTATGAGCCCCGGTCCTGCAGACCGTCAGCTTCGCCTGATTCAGTCCCTGGCCCAGGCCACGGGAGCCCTCGGCATGGCGGGTGGGCAGGCCGTCGATATGGCGGCCGTGGGCCAGACCCCGGCTCAGCACGAGCTTGAAGCCATGCATCGACTCAAGACCGGCGCCTTGATTGTGGCCTCTGTCGAGATGGGTGGCCTCATGGGCCCGGAGGCCAGTCGCCCCTCTGATCTGCCCAATCGTCTGGCGGCCTATGCCCAGAATCTAGGGCTGGCCTTTCAGGTGATTGATGACCTGCTCGATGCCAGTGCCGACACCCAGACGCTTGGGAAGACAGCCGGCAAAGACCAGGCCCAGGGCAAGCCTACCTTTGTGAGTCTGATGGGCCACGACCGTGCCAGCGACTATGCCAACCAGTTGTTGGCACAAGCCCTGGCACCACTTTCCGGTTTCGGACCCTCGGCGGACGCCCTGCGTGGACTCGCCCAGGCATTGACGCACCGCGCATACTAGTTCATCTTCAAGCCATGGCCTTACTTCAAGACATTCAATCTCCCGCCGACTTACGTTGCCTGAGCCGCCGGCAACTGAAAGAGCTCGCCGATGAGTTGCGGGGCTTCCTGCTGCAGTCGGTGGCGAGCACCGGGGGGCACCTGTCCTCCAACCTGGGCACCGTCGAGCTCTCGATTGCGATTCACCATGTCTTTCAGACGCCCTTTGATCGGCTGGTCTGGGATGTGGGTCACCAGAGTTATCCACACAAGATCCTGACTGGACGCCGTGATCAGATGCACACCTTGCGTCAGTTCGAGGGGTTGTCTGGCTTTCCCAAGCGATCCGAGAGCGAATACGATCATTTCGGCACGGCCCACTCCTCGACTTCGATCTCCGCTGCCCTGGGCATGGCTCTGGCGACTCGCCAGAAGGGTGAGCACCAAGGGCCACACCGGCGCCGTCATCTAGCGGTCATTGGCGATGGGGCCATTAGCGCTGGTATGGCTTATGAGGCCCTGAACAATGCTGGTATTCACAAAGACATCGACCTGCTAGTGATCCTGAACGACAACGAGATGAGCATCTCGCCGCCAGTCGGGGCCATGAGCAACTATCTCGCAAGGCTCATGACCGGGCGGTTCTATTCGGCAGCTCGTGAGCTGGGCAAGCAGGTCTTGGGCGTGGTACCGCCGGTCCTGGAGATCGCCCGTCGTCTGGAGGGTGGTGCCAAAGGCCTGGTGGGTCCAGGCACGCTCTTCGAGGAGTTCGGCTTTCACTACTTTGGCCCCATCGACGGCCATGACCTGGATGCCCTGATTCCTGCCTTGCAGAATTTGCGGGAGCTCAAGGGCCCTCAGTTCTTGCACGTGGTCACCAAAAAGGGCCAGGGCTACGACAAGGCCGAAGAGGACCCCATTGCCTACCATGGCCCTGGAAAGTTCGACCCAGCGGTTGGTCTGGTTGCTCCCACCAAGGTGCCAAAGCCCACCTATTCCAAGATTTTCGGTGACTGGCTCTGTGATGCGGCAGCGGCCGACGAGCGAGTGGTGGCGGTTACGCCGGCCATGCGCGAAGGCTCTGGCATGGTCGAGTTTTCGGAGCGCTTCCCCGATCGGTATCACGATGTGGCGATTGCCGAGCAGCATGCCGTCACCGTGGCCGCTGGCATGGCTTGCGAAGGCCTGCGCCCCGTCGTCGCCATTTACTCCACGTTCTTGCAGCGCGGCTATGACCAGCTGATTCACGATGTGGCCTTGCAGAACCTGCCCGTCTTGTTTGCCATCGATCGAGCGGGGCTCGTCGGGGCCGACGGTGCCACCCATGCGGGTGCCTACGATTTGTCTTATCTGCGCTGCATTCCCAATATGGTCATCATGGCCCCCAAGGACGAGCCGGAGTGCCGCGCCATGCTGAGCACGGGTCTGGTGGTCGATGGTCCCTCTGCTGTGCGTTACCCCC
>JBMSJG010000095.1:0-4708 GCA_049418645.1 Burkholderiaceae bacterium
AACCGCTGACCTCTTGCATGCCATGCAAGCGCTCTCCCAGCTGAGCTATAGCCCCATGCACCAAAGAATCCGAGATGCTAATGGAATTCGAAATGCTTGTCCAGTCGATGCGGCTTCAAAAACCCCCTGCGTGCTAGCATCAAGCCACCATGACTGCTCAGCTGATCGACGGGCTCGCGCTGGCCCAGCAAACACGCGCGCAGGTGGCCCAACGTGCCGCCGCCTTTGAACAAAAATCTGGCCGCAAGGCCGGCCTTACGGTTGTCCTGGTGGGAGAAAATCCCGCCTCTCAGGTCTATGTCCGCAACAAGGTCAAAGCCTGCGAAGCCGCTGGCATGAAGAGTGAGCTCATTGTGCTGCCGGCTGACACCAGTCAGGCTGCCCTGCTGACCAAGATTGACCAGCTCAATGCCGACACCAGCGTCGACGGCATCCTGGTGCAACTCCCCCTGCCCTCCCAAATCGACAGCCACCGGGTGATCGAGGCGATTGCGGCCGACAAGGACGTCGACGGCTTTCATGTGGCCAATGCCGGTGCCCTGATGACTGGCGCACCTCAGTTCAGACCCTGTACGCCCTATGGCGTCATGAAAATGCTGGAATCCATTGGCACACCGATCCGCGGGGCCCATGCCGTCATCGTGGGCGCCAGCAATATTGTCGGCAAGCCCATGGCCATGCTCCTGCTGGCCGCTGGCGCCACCGTCACCATCTGCAACAGCAAGACCCGCGACCTACCCGCCATGACCCGTCAGGCCGATATCCTGGTGGCCGCTGTGGGTAGACCAAAACTCATTGACGCCAGCATGGTCAAACCCGGTGCCGTGGTCATCGATGTTGGCATCAACCGACTCGATGACGGCAAGCTGGCTGGCGATGTCGATTTTGAATCCGTCAAGCCCGTGGCAGGGGCCATCACCCCGGTGCCCGGCGGCGTCGGACCCATGACCATCGCCATGCTCTTGGTCAACACCATGGAATCTGCTGAAAGAAGACTCGTATGAATGCTCCTGTCCTGCGTCCCGAAATCGCTGCCCTGCTGGCCGTTGAACAGCCACCACGCTACGACGGTCTCACCCCCGACAACTGCTCTGCCGCCGTGGACCAGTTCATCGCTGCAGCCCGTCAAACCCTGGAACAAGTGGTCACCGATCAAACGCCTGACACCTGGGCAGCCGTGATGGCCCCCCTGACCAGTGCCACCGAGCAGCTCTCGCGCACCTGGTCGGCCGTTCATCACCTCAACGGCGTCATGGACAGCCCCGAGTGGCGTGAGTTGACCAACAGCAAGCTGGAAGCCGTCACCGGCTTCTGGTCAGACGTGGCCCAGGATGAGCGGCTTTTTGCCAAAATGAAGCGCGTGGCTGGCAGCCCAGATGTCAAAGGCCATCCCGCCCGTGAGCAGGCCCTGGCCCATGCCCTTCGGGATTTCAAGCTGGGCGGTGCAGAGCTGTCCGCCGACCAGAAACCCATTTTTGCCAAGCAGTCCACCCGCCTGGCCCAGCTCTCGCAGAAGTTCTCCGAGCAGTTGCTCGACAGTACCAATGCCTCTGTGGTCACCATCACCGATGAGTCCAGACTCGATGGCCTGCCCGAACATGTCATCGCCGCCGCGAAGGCCGAGGCCGACAAACGGGGCGTGACCGGCTACGTGCTCACCCTGCAGCAGCCCAGTCTGGTGCCAGCCCTTCAATTTGCAAAAGACCGCGCCCTGCGCGAGGAGCTCTATGGCCTGCAGGCCCGTCGCGCCTCTGAGTTGGCGGCCGAAGGCCCCAGCCACGACAACACGCCGGTCATGGGCGAGATCCTGGCCCTGCGTCAGCGCCAGGCCCGGCTGCTGGGCTTTGGCAGTTCGGCAGAACTATCGCTGGCCTCGAAAATGGCCGACAGTCCTCAGCAGGTCATCGACTTTCTGCAAGACCTGGCCAAGCGCGCTCGTCCCAGTGCTGAGCAAGACCTCGCTGAATTGCGCGCCTTTGCCGCCAAGGAGTTGGCCATCGCCGACCTGCAGCCCTGGGATGTCTCTTACGCCAGCGAGCAGCTTCGTCAGGCGCGCTACAACTTCTCAGAGGACGAGGTCCGCCAGTACTTTCAGCTGCCCAATGTGCTGACCGGCCTGTTCGGTCTGGTCAAGCGGCTCTTTGGTGTTCAGATTCAGCCGGCAGCCGAGCAGGCCAAGACCGCCATCTGGCACCCAGACGTCCAGCTCTTTGCCGTCTACCGGGACGAGCGCTGCATTGGACATCTGTTCCTAGACCTCTACGCCCGTTCCACCAAACGCGGCGGAGCCTGGATGGATGACAGCCGTGGCCGTCGCATCAGCGGCAGCACCCTACAGACCCCGGTGGCTCTGCTGACCTGCAATTTCGCCGCGCCCACCAGTGACTCACCCACCACGCTCAGCCACGACGATGTCATCACCCTGTTCCACGAATTTGGTCACGGCCTGCACCACCTGCTCACCGAGGTCGACGAGCTCGAGGTCAGTGGCATCAATGGCGTGGAGTGGGACGCGGTAGAGCTGCCCAGTCAGTTCATGGAGAACTTCTGCTGGGAGTGGTCCAACCTGCAGGCCATGACCGCCCATACCAAGACTGGCGCCGCACTGCCGAGAGAGCTCTTCGACAAAATGGTCGCGGCTCGAAATTTTCAGAGCGGGCTCTTTATGCTGCGGCAGATCGAGTTCTCGCTCTTTGACATTCTGATTCACCAGAGCACAGCAGACCTGGCCGACATCGACACCGATGACGCTGCAGCCGTGCTGGCTGCCGGCCAGCGCATCATGCAGATTCTGAATGCGGTGCGTGACGAAGTCGCAGTGATCAAGCCACCAGCATTCAACCGATTTGCCCAGAGCTTTAGCCACATCTTTGCCGGAGGCTATGCAGCCGGCTACTACAGCTACAAGTGGGCCGAGGTGCTGTCTGCAGATGCCTACGCCGCCTTCGAGGAAGTCGGTGAGCAGGCCTACGATCAGGTCGGCGCTCGATTCCTGGCCGAGATCCTCTCGCGTGGTGGGTCCCGGCCGGCCATGGCCTCGTTCAAGGCCTTTCGTGGCCGTGAACCTTCGATCGAACCGCTGCTGCGTCACAACGGGCTGACCCAGGCTGCCGCCTGATGCATCGGGTCGCCCTTCAGTCGTGAAGCCTGCTGTTGTTTTGCTTAGCGGCGGGTTGGATTCGTCCACCTGTCTGGCCCTGGCCAAGTCTCAGGGCTACGACTGCCATGCCCTTTCTTTTGACTATGGCCAGCGTCAACGACAGGAGCTCATGGCAGCCAAGACAGTGGCCCAGACCATCGGTGTGGCCAGTCATCGCATCTTGAACCTGGACATGCGGGCCATTGGTGGCTCCGCACTGACCAGCGACATGGCGGTACCCAAGCATCGCAGTGCCGAGGAAATTGGCCAAGGCATTCCGGTGACCTATGTACCCGCTCGCAACACCATCTTTCTGAGTTACGCCTTGGGTCTGGCCGAGGTGCTCAAAGCCAATGACATTTTTATTGGTGTGAACGCGCTGGACTACAGCGGCTACCCAGACTGCAGGCCCGCTTTCATCAAGGCCTTTCAGACCATGGCCAACCTGGCCACAGCAGCTGGCGTCAGTGGCCAGTCGCCCATGACCATCCACACCCCGCTCATCGACATGACCAAGGCCCAGATTGTCCGCACGGCACTCGATCTTGGACTCGACATCGACACGACCTTCAGCTGTTACGACCCGACACCCGCTGGCGAGCCCTGCGGCGCCTGCGATGCCTGCCTGCTAAGGGCCAAGGGCATTTCCGAGGCACAGTCCACATGACGCGACTGGCCTCCTGGAATCTCAATTCACTCAAGGTTCGGCTGCCACATCTGCTCGACTGGCTGGCCACTGAGAAGCCCGATGTCATCGGCCTGCAGGAACTCAAACTGGTCGACGAGAAATTTCCACGCGACCAAATTGAAGCCGCTGGCTACGACTGCTACTTCGCCGGCCAACCGACCTACAACGGTGTGGCCATCCTGACCAGACGCCAGACCGTTGAGTCCGTTGCCAATGTCATGGTCAACGACTCCCGACTGCCCGATGATCAGAAACGCCTGATCGCCGCCACCTTGACCTTTAAGACCGGAGCAAGTCTTCGGTTCGTCAACGGCTACATGCCAAACGGCAGTGAGGTGGGCAGCGAGAAATACGCCTACAAGCTCGCCTGGTTTGCCGCCCTAACCGACCGACTGCGCGAAGAGATTGCCCAGCACCCTGCCCTGGCCCTGGTGGGTGACTTCAACATCGCCCCTGCCGATCTGGATGTACATGATCCAAAGGCCTGGCACGAGAAAATCCTCTGCTCCACACCCGAGCGAGAGGCCTTTCAAACCCTAATCAACCTGGGCCTGACCGACAGCTTCCGGCACCACCACCCGCAGCTAGAAAAAGCCTTCAGCTGGTGGGATTACCGCATGGCCGGCTTTCGTCGCAACCTGGGCCTGCGCATCGATCACATCCTGCTCACCGCGCCTTTGTTAGCCCAGTGCACCGCCGCTGGCATCGACAAGACCCCACGTGCCCTGGAGCAGCCATCGGACCATGCGCCGGTCTGGGCAGATTTGATCTAAGCCAAGGTTAGGGTCCAACCCTGGCCTTACACTGCCTGCTGTGAACGTTCCCATTTCTGCCTTGATCATTGGCCTGTGGTCATCGGCCCACTGCCTGGCCATGTGTGG
>JBMSJG010000096.1:0-4702 GCA_049418645.1 Burkholderiaceae bacterium
TTGGCCGGTCGCCTCTTCCAATCCCCCAGGGCCGCCTGTGCAGCATCAATCGCGGCGGTGGTCTCTGTTGCTCCCATGTTCGCAACACGAACCAGCGTCTCACCGGTTGCGGGGTCCTGCACCTCAAACGTCCGGCCATCGGCCGCATCCAGCCATTGCCCAGCAACAAACCCCTGCGACCGCAACAACGTGGCCTCTCTTAGTTCCAAAGACGCACCCATGCCCCTGCTCCTATCCAATGGTTAGCGAAACATCTCGAGGGTCGTCAGCCCCATTCGAACAATCATGACGACCAACAGCCCAATGAAAAACAAGCGCACAAACTGACTGCCCTTACGAACGGCCGTGCGCGCCCCCACCACCGATCCCATGACATTACAACAAGCCATGACCAGCCCCACCTTCAGCAACACCTCACCGGTGGGGAGAAAAAAGACCAGTGCCCCAAAGTTGGTCGTTAGATTGATCAACTTGCTATGGGCCGAGGCATGCAGAAAATCGTAGCCAAAGACACGGACAAAAATAAAGATGAGGAATGCCCCAGTGCCGGGACCAAAAAAGCCGTCATAAAACCCAAGAACAGCCCCCAGCGCCAGGGCAAACCAAAACTCTTGCCGAACCGATAGAGTCGGCTGGTGGACCAGTCCCAACGTTCGTTGTCGCAGCGTCACCACTGCAACCGCAACCAACAACACCAAGACCAAGGGCTGGGCCCAGGCCCGAGGCAACAAACTCACGGCCCCAGCCCCAAGCCACGAGAACAGACCCGCGGCGATGACCGACGGCCACAAGACGTGACGAATGAGCCGAACGCTGCGCATGTAGCGACGCGCGGCAAAAAAAGTGCCCGCAATCGATGACATCTTGTTGGTACCAAATAGGCTCGCGGCGCTGGCCTGTGGAAGACTACTAAACAAGGCTGGCAGTTGAACCAGTCCGCCTCCGCCCACCACGGCATCAACAAAACCGGCGGCAAACGCTGCAAACGCCAGAAAAACGACCACCTCATCCAAGCCGCTCATCGCCACCGCCTTCAATTAACACCCACACCGAGGTCTGCAGCAGCACTCAATCACTCACGAGCGTTCCCGCGTCCGGGCAGATATCCGTCATGATTCAACCATGACAAACCGTCTGCAGAAAAAGACCGGCCATTCTATCGCCATCACCATGGGGGACCCCTCCGGCATTGGCCCAGAGATTGTGGTCAAAGCCTGGCGAGCCCTTCGCCACGAAACGCCCCAGCTCGAGCTCCGTATTGTCGGAGACCAAGCCCTGTTGCTCAGCCTGGCGGACCCATCCGAGCAAGCCCACCTGGCGGCCTGCCTTGTCGACACTGGCAGCCGTGGTCCCTACCCTCTTGGCCAAATCAGTCCCGCAAGCGGACAGGCCAGCTTTGAGGCAGTTACGCAGGCCACGCAATTGGTCATGCAAGGTCATGCCAGGGCCTTGGTAACGGCCCCCATCCACAAAACAGCCTGGGCGATGGCCGGACATGACTGGCCCGGACACACCGAACTCCTGGCTCACCTGGCCAACCCAGTTCAACCGCCTGCTGTCCGGATGATGCTGTCCACCCCAGACCTTCGCGTCGTGCTCGACAGCATTCACCTGCCCTTGGGCTCGGCCATCGCCCAACTCAACTCAAACCAACTATTGGAAACCATCTCCATCAGTCAGTCGGCCGGTCCATGGCTTGGCATCCCAAAGCCTCGGATTGCCGTTGCGGCCCTGAATCCACATGCTTCAGAAAACGGCCGATTTGGCCAAGAGGAGGCCAAGGTCATCGAGCCCGCGATTGCAGCGGCCCAGGCAGCCGGCATCCTGGCCTCAGGCCCATGGCCAGCGGATACGGTTTTTATGAAAGCCTTTGGCAAAACGCCCGACTGTCGCGCCTTCGACCTTGTCGTCTGCCTCTATCACGACCAAGGACTCATTCCCATCAAGCTGGGCGGCATCGAACAGGGCGTGAACAGTACCCTGGGGCTGCCGTTCATCCGAACCAGCGTTGACCATGGCACCGCTTTTGACATCGCCGGGCGAGGCCTGGCAAGCCCAGACTCCTTGATCGAGGCCATCCGTCTGGCCGATCAGTTCAGTCAAGCAAAACAACAGGAGCAGAACAAGCCATGAGCCGTCTGATCAGCATCAATACAGGACAGGCCCAACTGCTGCTCGTCCGCGACACCAACGAGCCGGTCCATGGCGTTCAAACCGCGATTCGCAAGACCAGCGTCTCCAGCCTAGAGCACCCGGCGCCCATCGAGCTTCAAAAACTGGGGCTTGAGGGCGACGAACAAGTGGATCTCAGCGTTCACGGAGGCCTGGACAAGGCGGTCTACGCTTTCTGCTCGGAGCACTATGCTCAGTGGAAAGCCTGGTTGGGTTCAGTATCGGGCGCCGCCGATCGTCTAGACCACTACGGCGCCTTTGGCGAAAATCTGACCGTCGAGGGATTTGATGAAGAGACGGTATTCGTGGGGGATGTATGGCGAATCGGACAGACCATCTTGCGGGTGACAGAACCCCGAAGCCCGTGTTTCAAGTTCACCGCCCTGATGAAAGCCCCGTTGGCCGCTCGCCACATGTTTGAAACCCACCAATCTGGCTGGTATCTACAAGTCGTTCAACCCGGACCGATTCAAGCGGGTAGCCCTATTACGGTAGAACCCGGACCAAGGGAGATGAGCATCTCCAAGGCGCTGGGCCTCAAAAAACGCGCAAAAAATCTGTAAAACACCAGAGCCCAGCACCGCTGACGATGGCCCGGTCACCTAGACCGAACCATCTTTAGCCCGTGCTCAAGCGGCGAGTTTGTCCTGAAGCTGCTGGTGCAGCTTGGTCTTGATCTCGCGCAGGACCGGCGGCAAACCGTTGGCCAGACGACCAAACAACTCCTCGTGCAGATCGAACTCTTGCTGCCAGGCAGACAGATCAATCGCACTGATGGTCTCGAACTGCTCCGCAGAGAAACTCAGGCCGCTCCAGTCCAGATCGGCATAGCTGGGGGACACACCAAAGACATGCTCTTGGCCGCTGGCCTGACCCTCAATTCGCTGCAACATCCATTTCAAGACGCGAGCGTTCTCACCAAAACCGGGCCAGACGAATTTGCCATTGGCATCTGTTCTGAACCAATTGACACAGTAAATCTTGGGCAGCACCGCCCCACTGGCTGCTAACTTGTCTCCGAGGGACAGCCAATGACCAAAGTAGTCGGCCATGTTGTAGCCACAGAAGGGCAGCATGGCAAAGGGGTCTCGACGAACCACACCCTGCTGACCCGCCGCGGCCGCAGTGGTCTCTGAACCCATGGTCGCAGCCATGTACACGCCCTCTTGCCAATTGCGAGCTTCGGTCACCAATGGCACCGTGGTCGAGCGACGACCACCGAAGATAAAGGCATCAATCGCAACACCGGCAGGATCGTCCCAGGCCGAATCAATCACTGGGTTCTGCGTGGCCGCTACGGTAAAACGGGCATTGGGATGAGCCGCTTTGCGACCTTCGGACTTTGCCACCTCGGGCGTCCAGTCACGCCCCTGCCAATCCATGCAGTGAGCAGGCGGCGTATCGGTCATGCCCTCCCACCAGACATCACCATCATCCGTTAAGGCCACGTTGGTGAAGATCACGTTTTCACGCAAAGAAGCCATGCAGTTGTAGTTGGTCTTTTCGTTGGTGCCGGGCGCCACACCAAAGTAGCCCGCCTCTGGGTTGATCGCTCGCAGGCGCCCTTGGGCATCAGGCTTGATCCAAGCGATGTCATCACCGATGGTGGTGATCTTCCAGCCGTTGTCATCCAGGCCCTTGGGCGGAATCAACATGGCGAAATTGGTCTTGCCGCAGGCCGACGGAAAAGCCGCAGCCACGTGGTATTTCTTACCCCAGGGAGCCTGAACCCCAAGAATCAGCATGTGCTCTGCCAACCAGCCGGTTGCCCCGGCCATGGCCTCTCGACGACCCATGGTAGAGGCAATGCGCAAGGCAAAACATTTTTTGCCCAACAAGGCGTTGCCACCGTAGCCGGAGCCGTAAGACCAAATCTCGCGAGACTCGGGAAAGTGAACAATGTACTTGGTGGGGTTACAAGGCCAAGACACGTCTTGCTGACCAGCGACCAGGGGAGCACCAACTGTGTGGACGCAGGGCACAAAGGCGCCGTCTTGTCCCAGCAGGTCAATGACCGCCTTGCCCATGCGAGTCATCATGCGCATGTTCACCACCACATAGGGGGAGTCGGAGAGCTCTACGCCGATCTGAGAAATGGGTGAGCCCAGGGGGCCCATGGAAAACGGCACGACATACAGGGTTCGGCCCTGCATGCAGCCCTCAAACAAACCATCGAGCGTCGAGCGCATCTCGGCCGGCGCGATCCAATTGTTATTCGGCCCCGCATCTTCTTGCCGCGCGCTACAAACAAAAGTGCGATCTTCGACGCGAGCCACATCAGAGGGATCCGACCAGGCCAGATAAGAGTTGGGGCGCTTGGCTGCATTCAAGCGCTTCAGGGTGCCAGCCCGGACCATTTGCTCACACAGCCGGTCGTACTCGGCCTGCGAACCGTCACACCAAACAATCTCTTTAGGCTTGGTCTTGGCAGCAATCTGATCCACCCACTTCAGCAGATCGGCATGGTTCACGGCGTAGGGACGGGTGACGGGGATAGAGGTGCTCATGGCGCTTTATTTCCACAAATATG
>JBMSJG010000097.1:0-4690 GCA_049418645.1 Burkholderiaceae bacterium
CTGTTAAACCACTGCTGCCCATCCCGAGAGGGAATGCCGGTCATGACGGTTGCACCGCTGCGCTGGGCCACCGCCAGGAGACTGGCCCGGGTCTGGGCTGATAAGTCTTGCCAGGGACGAATGAAGGCGGTCTCGGGCAGCACGATCAGATCTACCTTGGTCGACGGACTGGCTGCGACGGCTGCGAGCGTCAGATGGGTTTTCTCGTTGGCCAGCATGGCGTCCTGGTCAAACTTCATCTGCTGCGGTACCGCTGGTTGCAACAGGGCTACGTTGATGGACTGACCATGTGGCCGAGTCCAACTGGTACTGGCCAATGCGCCTCCGATCAGATGCACCAAGACCACCGCCAGCAGGGCCTTGGGCCTCAGGCTGGCCAGCCAGGCGGCGCAGAGTGCCGCGACAAACAGCACGCCATAGACACCGACCACCGGCGCGAAGCCAGCCAGCCAGCTGTCGATCTGTTGGTAGCCCCAGTTGGCCCATGGGAAGCCAGTAAAGAGTGTGCCTCGCAGCCACTCGAGCAGGGTGATCAGCCCGGCGATGGCAAAGGGTTGAACGAGGGCGGTGCGCGGTGATTGGGTGGGGGCCGATGCGGTGGTCCCCATGAGCCAACGGCGCATGATCCAGGCGGCTAACCAGCCATAGAGCGCCAGGTAGGTGCCCAGCAGACCGGTAGCCATGGCCGCAATCGGAGCGGCCATCTGCCCGTAGTCGTGCAGGCTGATGTAGATCCAGTGAACACTGTAGAGGCTGGCAGCCCAGAGCAGTCCTGCGGCCAGCCAGTGGGAAGCCCGCTCCTTGCGCTGCCAGAGGTGAATCAGCAGGGCAAGAAAAAACAAGACCAGCAGGCTATGCAGCCAGGCCGGCATCTTCCTGGGGCTTGCTGGGATCGGCCTCGCTGGCCTCTTCTAGACGTTTGACCAGGAGCATCTGGACAGTCCTGGCATCGGCCCGCTGGATTTCGAATTCAAAGCCCTCTAGGCCAACGGTCTCGCCCTTGCGGGGTACACGACCCAGGTGGTCGGTGACGTAGCCACCGATGGTGTCGACCTGCTCGTCGCTCAGCCTGGCAGAAAAGGTCTCGTTGAATTGCTCCAGGGTGGTGATGGCCTTAACCCGGAAGCGGCCAGGTTCATGGGCCAGGGCCACGATGTTGTCCTCGTCTTCGTCGACATCGTGCTCATCTTCGATGTCCCCTACGATCTGCTCGAGCACATCCTCAATGGTGATGAGACCTGCTACACCGCCGTACTCATCGACCACCATGGCGATGTGGTTTCGGTTGAGTCGAAAGTCCCGCAGCAGTACGTTGAGTCGCTTGCTCTCGGGGACAAAGACCGCTGGGCGCAGCAAACCTCGAATGTCCCGCGATTCTTCAGAGAGCACCCGCAGCAGGTCTTTGGCCAGCAGCACACCGATGATGTTGTCGCGCTTGCCATCCATGACCGGGAAGCGGCTGTGGGCCTTGTCGATGACAAAGCTCACGATGTCCTCTAGTGAGTCGTTGATGTTGACCAGATCCATCTGGGCTCGCGGCACCATCAGGTCACGGACCTGCAGATCGGCCACTTGCAGAACGCCCTCCATCATGGAGACGGCATCGGCATCGATGACTTCCTGGGCTTGGGCTTCGCGGAGCTGCTCGAGCAGCTCTTCTTTTTCGTCGGCGCGGCCGGTGAGTCGGCCCAACAGTCTTTTGAGGTGTTGACTCAGGCGCGAGGGCCTAGGGTCTGGGTCAGTCATGCGGGAGCATGGGAAGTTATGGAGCCCCTAGTGTGCCATAGGGGTTGGCAATGCGAAACCGCGACAGAATTCTGACCTCCAGGGCCTCCATGGCCTCGGCCTCCTCGTCAGATTCGTGGTCCAGGCCACAGGCATGCAGCAGGCCATGGACCACCATGTGCACCAGGTGTGCATCAACGGTCTTCTTCTGGGCCTTGGCTTCTTTTTGAATGACAGGCAGGCAGATGACGATGTCGGCTGCCAGATCTGGTGGGCCGCTGTAGTCGAAAGTCAGCACGTTGGTGGCGTAATCCTTGCCTCGAAAGTCCAGGTTTAGGCGTCGACCTTCGGCCTGACCGACCAGCCGCAACGTGATCTGCGCAGACGTGGTCCGGGCATCGAGGCTGGCCATTACCAGTCGGCGCAGACGGGCCCGGCTGATGGGCCACTGGTCATTGGGGCAACTGGCTGTCAGGCCTGTGCCTACCTGAAGGCTCAGACTCAGGTCTGGTGACTTGGGCTTACTGGTTTTGCGCGCGCTCATAGGCATCCACGATTCTGGCCACCAGAGGGTGGCGGACCACATCGGCGCTGCTGAATTGGGTAAAGCCAATGCCCCGCACGTCTGATAGAACCGATACCGCGTGAAGCAGGCCACTGGTCTGATGCTTGGGCAGGTCCACCTGGGATGGGTCTCCGGTGACCACGGCCTTGCTGCCAAACCCAATACGCGTGAGGAACATCTTCATCTGCTCAACCGTGGTGTTCTGGGCTTCGTCCAGGATGACAAACGCGTGGTTGAGTGTTCGGCCACGCATGTAGGCCAGTGGGGCCACTTCGATGACCTGTCGTTCAAAGAGCCTTGCTGCTCGATCTGCGCCCATGAGGTCATAGAGGGCGTCATACAGGGGGCGCAGATAGGGGTCGACTTTTTGCGTCAGATCGCCAGGCAGAAAGCCGAGTCTTTCACCGGCCTCCACGGCGGGTCGCGTGAGCACGATCCGAGAGACCAGGTCACGCTCCAGTGCATCCACGGCGCAGGCCACGGCCAGGTAGGTCTTGCCCGTGCCCGCTGGTCCGATGCCAAACGAGATGTCGTTTTCGGAGATGACCTTTAGGTAGTCGCGCTGCGTCGGCGTGCGGCCTCGCAGGTCCTTACGACGGGTCTGTAGATCGATGGGCGCAACTTGCGGTTCCGGCTCACGCTCCACCACCGCCAGCTGGACATCGTCGAGGCTTACAGGGTCCTTGGCCTTTTTGGCCAGGTTGGCCAGCAGTTGCGTGGCCAGTTCGACAGGATCGGGCTGCCCTGAGACTTCAAAGAGGCTGCCGCGCCGACGGATGGCCACATCCAGACCAGTCTCGACTGCACGGAGGTTTTGTTCCAAGGGCCCGCAGAGGTTGGCCAGGCCATTGTTATCGCCATCGAGCAGCGTCAGCCGTTTTTTGGTGGCCTGAATTTTTTGACGAGCCATTACTGGTTCACCAACTCACCCCGAAGGGTGTGCGGATTGGCCTGGGTGATGCGAACTGGGTAAATATCCCCAATCAGGCTGGCGGGACCCGCAAAGTTCACCACGCGGTTGTTGCTGGTGCGGCCCATCAGTTCAGTGGGATTCTTACGGGCCGGGCCTTCGATCAGGACCGGCTCGATCTGGCCGAGCATGCTGGCCGCGTAGACGTCGCCCTTGGCCTCGATCACCGCCTGCAGAGTCTGAAGCCGCTGCAGCTTGACCTCGGCAGGCGTGTCATCTGGCAAATCGGCTGCCGGTGTACCGGGTCGGGCACTGTAGACAAAGGAGTAGGCGCAGTCGAACTGACAGTCCTCGATCAGCTTGAGACTGGCCTCGAAGTCGGCCTGGGTCTCGCCGGGAAAGCCCACGATGAAGTCGGTCGACAGGGAGATGTCTGGCCGCACAGCCCGAAGCTTGCGAACAATGCTCTTGTATTCCAGAGCGGTGTAGCCACGCTTCATGGCCGTCAAGATTCGGTCACTGCCACTCTGAACCGGCAGGTGAACATAGTTGGCCAGTTTGGGCAGGTGGGCAAAGGCCTCGATCAGCCGTTGGTTGAATTCTTTGGGATGCGAGGTCGTGAACCGAATCCGCTCAATGCCCTCGATCTCGGAGACCAGGCTCAGCAGTTCAGAGAAGTCCACACCGGCTTGGGCATCGATGAAGGCATTGACGTTCTGGCCGAGCAGGGTGACCTCTCGAATGCCGCGATCGGCCAGGTCGGTGATCTCGGCCAAGACATCCACCACCGGTCGGGAAATCTCGGTGCCGCGGGTGTAGGGCACCACGCAGAAACTGCAGTATTTGCTGCAGCCTTCCATGATCGAGACAAAGGCGGTGGGGCCCTCTATACGGGCCGGCGGCAGGTGATCGAATTTCTCGATCTCGGGAAAGCTGATGTCGACCTGAGAGCGGCCTGTTTGCTGACGGGCTTTGATGAGCTCGGGTAGTCGGTGCAGGGTCTGTGGACCAAAGACGACATCCACGTAGGGCGCCCGTTTCACAATGGCTTCGCCCTCTTGGCTGGCCACGCACCCCCCAACACCGATGATCAGGTGAGGCTTGATCTTCTTGAGCTCCTTGGCGCGACCCAGATCTGAGAAGACTTTTTCCTGGGCCTTCTCGCGAATGGAGCAGGTGTTGAACAGAATGACGTCGGCCTCTTCAGGGCGGTCGGTCGACTCTGCGCCATCGACCTGTCGGAGCACATCGGCCATCTTGGCCGAGTCGTATTCGTTCATCTGGCACCCGAAGGTGCGAATGTAGAGTTTTGTTGTCATAGTGGAGTTACCGTCTCAGGCTTATAACTGGAGGGCATCTCAGTGGAAACAGGCTCAAGTGTGCCTGATTTGGGCCAAGCCCACCAAGCGGCGCCAGGCCAGTCATCGAGGTTGGAGCGTCTGGCCTGGGCCAGTCTGGACTTTGCCAACTCGGGCTACACCACGGTGGTG
>JBMSJG010000098.1:0-4689 GCA_049418645.1 Burkholderiaceae bacterium
CCCTTAAACCGAATGTAGGGCTCGATGATGAACTGGGTGCCGGCTGCCTTGAGTCGATCCGCCAAGGTCTGCCACTCGGCCATGGAGAGCACCACCCCAAAATGCCGAACAGGGACTCTCTTGCCGTCGACATCTGAACAGACATCGTTGGCTGCCTCACCAGCAGCCAGGTGGGCCACGATCTGGTGGCCATAGAAATTAAAGTCGATCCACTCCGGCGAGCTGCGGCCCTCGGAGCAGCCCAGCGTCTGACCGTAGAAGGCTCGGGCCTGGGCCAGGTCATCAACCGGGAAGGCCAGGTGAAAAGGGTGAAGGGCTGCTGACATGGTTTAACCGCCTCCGCGTTGCATAAAGAGATCGAACTGTTTCATGAAGGCCTGACGTTCGATCGGGGTCAGGCCCGTAAATTCAAAGCGTACTGCAAGTCTGGCGATGCTGAGCAAGGCGATGGTCCGAGGCGGCATGACCTGCCAGCTGAGTCTTAGAAAATGACCAACGCTCGCCTGCGGCCCCTCAATGACCAAGACATGCGACCCGACTGCGCCCGGCAGCCATGACAGCCATTCGGACTCGGTGCAGCCCATGTCTCGTTCGAAGACGTCCGGCCAATGGTCATGCCTGAACACTGCGCTGCTAGCCGCCGGCAATCGGTGGCCAGACGGCCAGCACGTCGCCATCATTTAAAAGGTGGCTGCCGCGATTGTCTTCTTCAATGTAGTGGCCATTGACCAGCACCAGTTTGGTCAGGGCTGGCGGCAGGCCATATGGCGCCAAGGCCTGTCCCACGGTCGTGCCATTGGCTAGCTCCACCTGGTGCTGATTGGTCGAGCGGGCCTGATCCGGCAGATGAGCTGCCAGACTGGCGTAGAGCTTGATGGTGATCCGCATGCCGCCAAAATTACGTCAGGCGAATGAGACCCGCCATCAGTAGTTCAACGGATGGGATTAGATGATGGCGTGCTGATCCTGAGCCTGGGCACAGGCCAGGTAGGCTTCCATGAGCCGAGTGGGGTCTTGCAGGAGTTTGTCCTTCCAAACACCCAGACGCACCTGACCTTCGACCAGGCCACGCATGACCCCGACGTGATCGGTCCAGCCAATGGCGTTACAGCCCACCAGTCGATCCTGGTCAAACTGCAGACTGAGCATGCGGAAGTTCTCGCTGTCGACCATCTCGGCCTGCTGGCCGCCGGGGACACCCTGCCACTGGCCAAAGCTCGAAGAGATCAGGCCTAGGGTGTCCAAAACGTTGATCTGCGGTACCCGCTTGAGACTGGTGGACAGACCCAGCATGCTGCGAGCGGCTACCAGCGCCTGGTCGGCTGCATTGGGCTGAATCGCACTGACCACCTGCTGACCGGTAGCGTGGTCAAAGGCCTGCGCACAATCGCCTGCAGCAAAGACATCGGGCGCGCTGGTCTGCAACCGGTCGTCGGTGAGCACCCCTGTGTCACAGGCAATGCCGCTGTCTGCAAGAAAACCAATGTTGGGCTTTACGCCGGTGCTGCTAATCACCAAGTCAGCATGCAAGGTCAGGCCGTTGGAGAGATGAACTCTGGACGGTGGACTGTCGGCATGGTCGATGCGATCAACCTTGGCCGAGGTCTGAACCTGAACCCCTTTTTTCTGGCACCAGGCCTTGATCATGCCGCCGGCCGAGGGGCCCATCATGCGCGGGACCATGCGGTCGCCCATCTCCACCACCGTGAGCTCTACCCCACGCGCTGCCAACGCTTCCATGATGATGCAGCCGATAAAACCTGCCCCCATCTGAACCACCTTGGCCCCCGGCTTGGCGAGCTGGATGATCTGTCTGGCATCGGCGAGCGTCCAGCAGGTGTGCACGTTTGCACCATCCATGCCTGCAATGGGTGGGCGAATGGGCGTCGAACCCGTTGCAATCAGCAGCCGATCGTAGCCATGGGTGGTGCCATCCTCGAGAACAATGTGATGCTGGGCTGGCTGCACCTGGCGCACCCGCTGCCTGACGACTCGAATGCAGAGTTGATCGAAGTGGTCGGACCCCTTGCGCAAGAGCGTACCCTGCTCATCGATGTTGTTGATGAGCAGATAGGGAATGGCCATACGCGAGTAAGGGCGCTCGGGCTCGTCACCCACGATGGTGATCTCATCGTGGGGCGAGAGCTTTCGCAACTGCTCAGCCGCAATGACACCGGCCGGTCCAGCCCCGATGATCAGGTGCCGCATGACTTACAGACCCAGGCGCTTGCGGGTGTCAGCCTTGAGCTGACCATCGGCATCCCAGCCACGGATCTCGTAGTACTTGGGCAGCATCTCGGGCAGCTTGTTGACCAGGCCTTTGGCAGGACCGACCTTGGCGGGCTCTTTGAGCAGCCGCGGCGGCAGGGTGTCGTCCTTGGAGGTGAAGCCTGCGCGGTTGTTGAAGTCACGCTCCATGTTCCAGATGCGCTCACCGATGACGTTTAGGTTGTCGAGCGTGAACTCGTCACCACAGGCCGCGGCAATCTGCGGCTGAATATCAGCCAGAGACCAGGCGAAGCTGGTGAAGATGCACAGGCCCGACGAATCAAAGCTGGCGGTGGCATCTTGGAAGGCCATGACCAGCTCTGGCTTGCCCTCGGCGGTAAGCGGATCGGTCTTGACCGGAATGCCCAGGACCTCTGAGGCCACGGTGTAGCTGCGCAGGTGGCAGGCGCCACGGTTGGAGGTGGCGTAGGTCAGACCCATACCCTGAATACCACGTGAGTCGTAGGCAGGGAACTCTTGTCCTTTGACGCTCATGGAGAGCTCTGGGTGACCGTACTTGGCACACAGACGCTTGGAGCCCATGCCGATCTCTTTGCCAAAGCCAATCCCCTTAGCCGTCATGTCAGCCAACTCGCACAGGGCCTTGGCCGAACCGAAGGGAGCTTCTAGTCCCATCTGCTCCTTGGTGATGACACCCATTTCGAAGAGCTCCATGGCAGCGCCGACTGTCGCGCCGAAGGAGATGGGGTCCATGCCGTGCTCGTTGCAGATGAGGTTGGCGTACTGCAGCGCCTCGAGGTCGTTGACCCCGTTGGCTGCACCCAGGGCCCAGGCGGCTTCATATTCCAGGCCGCCACTCGCACCCCAATACTGGGGCTTGTTCTGAACGGAGAAGTGGGTCTCATCGATCTTGCTGATCCGGCCACAGGCAATGGTGCAGCCAAAGCAGGCCTGGTTGGTGACCAGATGAGGCTTGCCGTCTGTCTTGCGAGGTTCTGCCATGGCTTCAGCCGAGATGTCGCGTGCCCCTTCGAACTGAACATCGCGGTGATTGCGAGTGGGCAGCGCGCCCATCTCGTTGATCACGTTCATGAGGACCTGGGTGCCATAAGTGGGCAGGCCCTGTCCGGTCACGGCGTTTTCCGCCAGGATTTTTTTCTTCTCGGCCGTGACGCGCATGAACTCTTTGGCGTTGTGCAGATTGCCCACGCCCTTGGTGCCGCGGACTGCAATGGCCTTGAGGTTCTTGGATCCCATAACGGCACCGACGCCGCTGCGGCCCGCCGCTCGGTGGAGGTCGTTGACCACTGCGGCAAACAAGACCTGGTTCTCGCCAGCGGCTCCGATGGAGGAGATACGGGTCAGGGGGTCTTGGTGGGTTTTCTTGATGAGCTCTTCGGTCTCCCAGACCGTCTTGCCCCAGAGGTGAGAGGCGTCCTTGAGCTCGACCGTGTCGTCCGAGATCGACAGGTAGACCGGCTTGGGCGATTTGCCCTGGAAGATCACCATGTCATAGCCGGCGAACTTGAGCTCGGCGCCCCAGTAGCCACCGGAGTTAGAGCAGGCGATCGCACCAGTGAGTGGGCCTTTGGTGACGACTGTGTAGCGGCCGCCGGTAGAGGCCACGGTGCCGGTGAGCGGGCCAGTGGCCCAGATGATTTTGTTGTCGGCCGACAGAGGATCGGTCTTGGGATCGACCTCTTCGACCAGGTACTTGGAGGCCAGGCCGCGTGAGCCCAGGTACTGGGCGGCCCAGGCCATGTTGAGGGGTTCTTTGGTGACGGTGCCTTTGGAAAGATCGACACGCAGAATGGTTCGGGTCCATGCCATGGTCAGGTCTCCTTAAGCAGCCGGGTTGGTGGGTTGGTTGCCGAGCTTGTCGGCCCAGGCCTTCATACGATCCAGGCCAGTCCAGTTGGCATCTACGAAGGTGATGGCTTGCGTCGGGCAGGCCTCGGCACAGGCGGGGTTACCACCGCAGAGGTCACACTTCTGGACCTTGCCGGTCTCGGCGACGTAATTGATGGTGCCAAACGGACAGGAAATGGTGCAGACCTTGCAGCCCACGCAGGTGGCCTCGTTGACGACTTTGGCGCCAGTGGCCTTGTCGACCGTGATGGCTTCGACTGGGCAGGCATGCAGGCACCAGGCCTCGTCACATTGGGTACAGGTGTAGGGCACCTTGCGACCAGTGTTGTGGAAATCAAAGACCTTAATGCGCGACTTGGCGGTGGAGAAGACGCCATAGTTTTCGTAGGAACAGGCCATCTCGCACTGCAGACAGCCAGTGCATTTCTCGGGGTTGATGTGCAGGCTTTTCAGCATGACAGCGGTCTCCTTGGGTGTTTTTCTTATGCACTGCTTTGCATAGCAGGGTAACGCAGGAGTTCCATGCCGCTCAACCACAAAACCCGACTGTTTTGCTGCGCCATTTAGGCTTCCATCCGAAGTGGCCGGCCT
>JBMSJG010000099.1:0-4658 GCA_049418645.1 Burkholderiaceae bacterium
CCCCTTCAGATCATCACCTCTGGCGCATTCGCTGCCGCCCTACAAGAGCTTGCTCCCGTCTATACCGCCGAGACCGGTGAAAAGGTTGACCTACACTTTGGCTCCTCGCACGGCGCAGCTCATGACTCCATTCCCACGCGACTCTCGCAAGGGCAAACCTTTGATGCCTTTATTTTGGCTCGCAAGGCGCTTGATGAATTCGCCGCCAGAGGATCCCTGGCGCCGGGACTTGGCTGGGACCTGGTTGAATCCAACATTGCTGTGGCCGTTCGAGTGGAAGACCCTGCTCCGGACATCTCGACCTTAGAGGCTTTTAAAAAAACGATGCTCTCGTTCAAAAAGGTAGCCTTGTCAGCCAGTGCAAGCGGGATCTATCTGTCGACTGAAGTGTTTCCAAAGCTTGGGATCGCCGAACAAATGAGCAAGACGGCCTTCACCGTCTATAGCGAACGAGTCGGCCATGTCATTGCCAGGGGCGAGGCTGACATTGGCTGCCAACAAGCCAGTGAAATCATGCCCATCAAGACCGTCAAAATCATCGGCTTTCTGCCGCCAGAAATCCAGAAACCGTTTTATTTCAGTGCGGGTATAGGGTCGCAGTGTGTCGCAGACCCCGATCGTTTGGAGCGAACAAAAAACTTTCTGCGATTTCTTGCAAGTCCCGCGGCCGACGGCATTGTTCAGCGCACAGGACTCGAGCCGCTGCACCCGGCTATTTAAAGGGCGCGCTCTTTATAGGTGGTGTAGCGCAGGGCTGACCGTTCAGACTCAATACGGTCCCAGACCAGATCTTTCTCGGCCTGGGTCATCACAACCCAATTGGTGACCTCCTCGAAGGTTCGGCCACAGCCCTGACAGACCGGATCCCCCTGCGCCGTGGAACAGATGGCGATGCAGGGGGAGTCTGGTCTGGTGTGCAGCTGGTTACTCAACTTTGCCAATCTTCTTGACAACGCCTGCCAAGACTTTGGCGTCATCGGCCCAGTATTTGGCGAACTCAGGTGCATCCATGTACATCACGGGACTGCCAGCCTTGATGATGGCCTCTTTGACCTTTGGATCGTTGGCAGCAGCCTTGGCGGCGTCACGAAGCCGCTTGACCACAGCCTCAGGTGTACCCGCTGGCGCAAAGACACCAGACCATTGTGCGAACTGCGCATTGACGCCGAGCGACTTCAGGCTGGGGACCTCGGGCATGGACTCGAGCTTTGCGGTTCCCCAGTGGGCCAGGACACGAATCTTGCCGGCCTTGACCTGAGCACCGATAGAGGAAGGACCAGTCGACAAGGCCTGAACCTCGTCACCCAGCAGACCCACCACTGCGGGGCCTGCGCCCTTGTAGGGAACATGGGTCATCTTGGTTCCGGTCTCTAACTTGAGCATCTCCATGGGCACGTGCATGGTGCCGTAGTTGCCCGACGACCCGAAGTTGATCTTGTTAGGGTTGGCCTTGGCGTAGTCAATGAAGTCTTTGTAGGT
The DNA here is from genome assembly GCA_049418645.1 of Burkholderiaceae bacterium. Taxonomy (GTDB): domain Bacteria; phylum Pseudomonadota; class Gammaproteobacteria; order Burkholderiales; family Burkholderiaceae_A; genus Hahnella. Next base: position 1,480 of record JBMSJG010000099.1, read on the forward strand.
CTTCCAGGGCGACTCGGCTCGAACAGCCAGCACGGTGGGGTCTGCCGTGATCCGAGCAATTGGGGTGAACTGGTTGAGGGTGAAGGATGGCGGGCGACCCAGCACCTCATCTGCCACTGGGATCGTCGAGATGGAGACCAGGCCCATCAGAATGGTGTAACCATCGGCCTTGGAGGTTGCCACCTGTCGCATGCCGATGGCACCGCCTGCACCGCCCTTGTTTTCGACGACCACCGGCTGACCGAGCGCGCGAGACATGGCCTCGGCCACAGGGCGACCAACGGTGTCGGCCACACCACCGGGTGGGAAGGGCACGATCATGGTGATGGGGCGATCGGGGTAGCCAGCCGCCTGGGCAACAGACAACAGTCCTGTCGCAGCCAGCGCTGCAACGGCACTGGCGGCCTTGATGAAGGGGCGTCGTGTTTGAGTCATCTCATTCTCCTTGCTGATCACCCGAGGGTGGATTGGTATTAGGGTCATACCCGGGTTTTGCTGGCTTTCCTTTTTGGAAGCCCTGTAGCAACCTGTGGGGTCTTTTACTTCAACGTTTGGATTCGAGCATGAAAGTCGTTTGCTTCAAAGGTAGGTCTAATCCCAATGAAATCGAAGTAGGTCTTCTGGATCAAGGACTTATTAAAGTTCTGGACTTATCACCCGAGCAGGCTCAGCAGGGATTGTTGGCCATCATTGACCTGCAGGCTCAGGGCAAGGCCCTGCCAGCCGTCAAGGCAGAGGTCGCCACCAGCAAGGTTCAGTTGATGGCCCCCATCCCACAGCCTCGTCGAAACGTCTTTTGTGTTGGACTGAACTACAAGCCCCACGCCAAAGAGTTCACCAAGAGCGGGTTCGACGCCGGCAAATCCACCGGCGCAGGTGACCTGCCCAGTGACCCCATTGTTTTTTCCAAGGTGCCCGAGACCGTGGTGGGTCCCTTTGATCCAGTTCGCCTGCCGAAGGCTGAGGTCTCTACATCCATCGACTACGAGGCCGAGTTAGCGGTGATCATTGGCCAGCGCTGTAAGAATGTTCGACAAGAAGATGCGATGAAAATGGTCTGGGGGTACACGATTGTGAACGACGTGACCGCCCGCGACTGGCAGCACCGTCACAAGCAGTGGCACATGGGCAAGAGCTTTGATGACTTCTGCCCCATGGGACCAGCCGCCGTATCAGCAGACTCTATCAATGGTCAGGATTTGGCCATTCAGTGCTGGATCAATGGTGAACTGCGCCAAGACTCCAGGACCAGTGAGTTGATTTTTGACATCCCAACCCTCATCGCCACGCTCTCGGCCGGTATCACCCTGCAGCCAGGCGACATCATTGCCACCGGCACGCCAGTGGGCGTAGGCATTGGCTTTACCCCTCCAAAGTTCCTGCAGGCTGGCGATGTGGTCAAGGTCGCCATTGAGGGCATTGGTGAGATTGAAAACAAGTTTGTCGCCGCATGAGCCTGACCAACCGGCGTGATCTCTACGCCGGACTTCTGTTCTTGGCCTTTGGGCTGGGGTTTCTGATCTACGCCCAGGATTACAGCCTGGGCAACAGCCGTCGGATGGGGCCTGCCTTCTTTCCCAGCCTATTGGCCGTGATGCAAATCATCCTGGCCTTGGTGGTGATCGGACTGGCCACTGTCAAACAGAATGCCGACGACGAAGCCATGCCCCAGACCGACCTGCGAGGCATGGGATTGGTGTTGGCCAGTGTGCTGCTGTTTGCGCAACTCTTACCCTTGGTCGGTTTTGCGCTAGCCACCCCGGTCTTGGTGGTGTTGTCAGCGCTGGCCAGCCCAGAATCAACCTGGAAGGAACGCGTCTTGTTGGCGATCGTTCTGACCATCGGCTGCATCTTGGTGTTCAAAGTGGGGTTGGAGATGCCCCTGAAGGTTTGGCCATGGAACTCTTGACCAACTTAGCGATTGGGGCGGCTACGGCCTTCACACCGGAGAACCTCTTCTGGTGTTTCGTGGGTTGTCTGCTGGGCACGCTCATCGGTGTGCTGCCCGGGATCGGCCCCTTGGCGACGATTGCCATTTTGTTGCCCATTACCTACAAGATGGGCGACCCTTCTACCGCCCTGATCATGCTCGCTGGTATCTATTACGGCTCGCAATACGGGGGTTCCACCACCGCCATTCTGGTCAACATACCCGGCGAATCGTCATCCGTGGTCACCACGCTCGATGGCTACCAGATGGCCAAAAACGGTCAGGCCGGTCTGGCCCTAGCGGTGGCAGCGCTGGGTTCTTTTTTTGCTGGCACGGTCGGCACGCTCTTGATTGCTGGCTTCGCGCCCCCACTGGCGCAGCTGGCGTTCGCATTTGGACCAGCAGAGTACTTCTCGCTGATGATCATGGGCCTGATTGCTGCGGTGGTCTTGGCCCACGGGTCGTTTATCAAGGCACTGGCCATGGTGGTCTTTGGCCTGCTTCTGGGGTTGGTCGGCACCGACGTGAACTCAGGCGTCTTTCGATTTACGTTTGGCGTGCCGGAATTGGCCAATGGCTTTGAATTTGCGGTCATTGCCATGGGGATGTTCGGTTTTGCCGAAATCATTCATAACCTGAAGGCTCAGGAGACCCGGACCTTGCTCACCGAAAAAGTGAGCAACCTGATGCCGACCGCTCAACAGGCCAAACGAGCGGCCCCGGCCGTCATTCGAGGCACGGCCCTAGGCAGCATTCTGGGGATTCTGCCGGGTGGCGGTCATATTCTGTCGTCGTTTGCCTCATATGCCATCGAGAAAAAAATCTCCAAGAATCCTGAGCAGTTTGGCAAGGGGGCGATTGAAGGGGTGGCCGGTCCCGAATCGGCTAACAACGCCGGTGCCCAGACGTCGTTTATTCCCATGCTGACCCTGGGCATTCCGACCACGCCAGTCATGGCGCTGATGGTCGCGGCCATGATGATTCACAACATACAGCCTGGTCCTCAGGTCATGACCAGCAATCCCAGCCTGTTCTGGGGGTTGATCGTCTCGATGTGGGTCGGCAACCTGATGCTGGTGCTGCTGAACCTGCCCCTGATTGGCATCTGGATTCGGCTGCTCAAAGTGCCTTATCGACTGCTCTACCCCGCCATTCTGGTGTTCTGCTGCATCGGGGCCTACAGCATCAACAACAGCGTCTGGGACGTCATGATGACGGTGCCCTTTGCCATCCTGGGCTACTACTTTAA
>JBMSJG010000100.1:0-4543 GCA_049418645.1 Burkholderiaceae bacterium
ATGTTCAAAAACAGCGACAACGCCAACAGCTCCAGCAAGATCCCTGAGCGGGTCGTCGTGGACGCAGGCTATGCGATTGCCAACAAGACCCAAGAGCTGTCTTTTTGGATTCGCAACCTGGCCGATCACCAGTACTTTGATTTTGCAGAGACCTGGGGCGTAGCCCCCGCCGACGGCCGAAGCATCGAGGTGCGCTTTAAGCAGAGCTTCTAAAGTCGTGCGACTGTCTTGATGCGGACCCGCTAGCTGTCTTCGTTACCTTTGGGGGTCTGCCCAGGCTGCGCCTGCTTTAGATAACTCCAGATCTCTCGCTCCTGCGGCGTGGTTCGGCCACCGGCCTGAATCAGAGCAGTGACCTGCTCCTGGTCGGCCACCGCCACAATCTGGTTCAGATGGCTCAGGGTCCGCCTGAATTCCTCTAGCGCAACCGTGGGGTTCTTTTCGACCAGCGTCAGAGGCTGGCTCTGCTTGTTCTCATGCTCCTGCCGAACCCTCTCAATCATCAGCTCGACATCTTCCTCGGCAATGTGCAGGCGTTTGGCCTCCTCAAAAATCTTCGCCCGTTCTTCGTCATCCAAGACGCCATCGTCCAGGTAGCGATAGAGCTCGTTGTGCATCTTCTCTCGATCCTTGTGCAGCTGATCGTTAAAGGCACTCGACAGAATCGCAGCCGGCACGGCAAAGATGCCAATGCCCACCAGGGCCATGATGATGGTCATCAGTCGGCCAACGGGGGTGACCGGTGAGATGTCGCCATAGCCAACCGAGGCCAGTGTCACCACAGCCCAGTAAATCGACTGCGGAATGTTCTCGAATTTATCCGGCTGGGCGGGGTGCTCGAACAAATAACCCAGGCTGGCGGTTAGAACCACCATTAAAACCATGATGAACATGGAGGCAGCAATCACAGGCCACTCTCGAGACAGGGCCTTGACCAAGGTTCCTGTGGCCTGCGTGTAGCGAGTCAGCTTGAGCAGCCGCATCAATCTGAAAATTCGCAAGAACCGCAGGTCTAACAAGTGGTGTAGGAAGGCCTCGAGGAAATAGGGCAGGATGGCCAGCAGGTCGATGACCGCAATGGGTTTTTTGGCGTAGCGAATCCGGCCCGAGAAACGACCGGCAAACTCAGGACTCTCGACACAGCTGTAGAGCCGCAAGATGTACTCGGTTGAAAAGACTGCCACTGCGATCACATCCAGGACGACAAATTCCACCTCAAAGATGGTGTTGACCGAATCAACCGACTCTAGGATCACGCCTGCTACTGAGATCAACACCCAGACCACAATGAAGTTATCGATGTACTGGTGCAGCTTGCCACTGGTGGGCGTATCAAACAGCAGTGCGTGGACTTTCTGACGAACGCTTCGTCCCCGGTTCAGGGCCTTGAACTCCGCAATCGCTGGGATAACAATGCGCCAGAGTTTGAGGATCCTGAGCAGTCGAAGCGCCCGCAGAACCCGCAGGTCAATGCTCAGAAACGCGCCAAGATAAAACGGCAGGATGGCCAGCAGGTCAATGACCGCGAATGGGCTTTTGACGTAGGCGAGCCTGGAGAAACGTCGATCGGCAAACTCTGGATCCTCTGGGGCGGTGTAAAGCCGCAGCAGGTACTCCACCGTAAAGACCACCACCGAAAACACGTCAAAGTAATGAAAGAGGTGGGCATTGGGCTCGTAGACCAGCGGGTTGTGTTCTAGAACCAGGGCCAGCAGGTTGAGCACAATCAAGGTCGCGATCAGTCGGTCCACCCGCTTGCCCACGCCGTTGGCATTGCTGGTGTCTAGCAGGTAGGCATAGGTCCCTGCTCTCATGCGACTGGTCAAGGACAGGGTATCAGCGGCCATGGCGACTAGATTTGAAAATCGATGGGTGCGCTGGGGCGATAGAGGCGCCCACAGACAATCATCCGAATCGAGGTAGCGGATTCCAGGGTCTGATGCTTGAGCGGCTTGTACTCCAGCGCCTGATCCGTTGCTGACTTGGGCTTGCCCACCAACACCATGATGCCGCCAAGAGACTGGGGGGTATCTGCAGAGCAGACCGCTGTCCAGACGGGATCTTTGGCTTCAAAGGGATTTCTCAAGTCCTTTAGCGCCCCGTCCTGAGAGACCAGCTCCTGCAGACAAGACCGGATCGTTGCGCTACGAGATTCGCAGACCTTGGCCTCTGGCTTGTTAACAGGGGGATGGGCCTCGACCCAGTTTGCGCAGTCGGCCAGGCTGCCATCGGGTGGCCGGCAGGCCACTGGACCGGACCCTTCCTCAGATTGAGTTCCCTTGGCATGAGGTCCTTTGGTCTCGGCCCAATCCCGGACGCGGTAGACGTTCTCGATGGCTGCCGTGGTCTGGATGGTCTGCGTCACCATGGTCGTCCCAATCCAGCCAACGCAGGCCAAGACGGCAGCCAGCAGGCAGAACCAGAGGAGGTCAGTTAGTCGCATCTTGGCCGCTTTTTATCGTTTTGCTTCGGCCCGCTTTAGGGAGTGGGTGTTCGGATTTACGGATGCCGGCGATGAATGTTTAGCCAGGCTGGCCCGGATCGTGGCGGCTGCGGTCGTGGCTGTGGCGGGCACGGATCTCCTCCTGTACGCGCTTGATGATGGCCCGGGCGTGCTCGTGGGTCAAATTAAATTCAATCCGAAGGCGCTCCAGGGCCTCTGCCTCGGTCTCGTCGATGTGATGATCCATGGCCAGGGCCTTGTGGACCTCGGCCTCAAAGACGGCGCGCTTGCGGGTCATCTGGTTGGCAAATGAGTTGGCCACAATGCCGGTGAGCAAGGCCACGGTGCACACGCCCAGCAAGGCGGTACCCGCCCCCAGAATCTTTCCGAGCACGGTAATGGGGTAGACATCCCCATATCCGACCGTCGTGAGGGTCACGATGGACCACCACATGGCCGCAGGAATCGATGAGAAATGGTCTGGCTGCGCCACATGCTCAACCGAGTACATCAGACAGGCCGAGATCAGAATGCCGATTGCCAGCAGGTAGATGGCCGAGAAAAACGACTGACGTTCCTCGTAGATGGCTGCCAGCAGGTCCTCCAGTGCAGTGTTGTAGTGACTGATTTTGAGGATCCGCAGCATGCGGACTGCCCGCATGAAGCGCAGGTCCAGCTCCAGACCAAAGGTATGCAGGTAGAAGGGCAGAATCGCCAACAGGTCAATGATCCCGTGAAAGCTCAGGACATACTTCAGCCGAGCACGGGCAGGGGTTAGGTGGGTGCGGCCAGCGGGCGCGCACCAGAGTCGCACCAAATACTCAACAGAAAAGAACGCAACCGAGAAGACCTCAAAGCCATGAAAGGCCTGGGCGTAGCTGGTGTGTAGCGCTGGAATCGACTCCAGAATAATGGCCGCAATACTGGCCATGATCATGCCCAGAATGGCCCATTCGACGATGGCGCGGGTGCGGTCTCCCGGCTCCTTGCCAAACAGCAGTTGGTAGCACCGCAGCTGAACCGAGACGGGGCCGCGGTGGTGGCTCATGGCTTAATGCAGGTGGGCGCCTGAGGGCTCGCCAGTCTCTGGCAGCTCAGCGTGAACCATCTCACCCTCGGTATTGGGGTAGAGCGGTGCGCCGCAATCGTCGCAGTACTCCATGGGCATGCGCTGGCGCAGCACCTCGATGCGGACCAGGCCTGAGTCCTTGAGCACCGTCTCGACCTCGTCGATCACATCACTCATCTCATCCTCGGCCCCCAGCAGGGGCCAGACAATGCCGTGAATGACTTCCTCTTCGTCAGCCACCTGGAAACCAATGCGATATTCCTCGAGCTGGCGGTTGTAGCAGCCGGCAATGGTGGCCACCAGGTTGTTGGGCGTGATGCTGAGCGTGGTGCACAAGAAAGCCACCGAGGCCGAGATGCTAAAGGGCCTTGCAGCCCTGTCGGCATCGCGGCAGGCCACGTAGTAGGCCCGCGGCAGCATGGGCTCAAAGCCACAGGCGGGCAGCAACTCACCCAGACTCTTGTCGACCGCCTTGTTCCAGGCGGCATGAACCTCTTCGCGGTTGACCATGCCCTCTTGCCATTTAAAGAGCGCCTTGCCAGCCGCACCCGCCACCACACCCAAGAGGTATCGCTGGTCGGCCAGGAACTGCGCCGTCTCGTTTAGCGAACCGGTGTCAACGGGCAGTCGGCCATCGGCCAGGTGCGACATGAGGCTGCTGCGGAATTCAGCGGTCTCGCCAAAGCTCTCGGGCAATTGATCCGGCGAGAAGAGATAGTCGGCCAGCACCACATCGGTGTCATCGGCAAAGACATGGGCTTTGAGAGCCTGACGAAGCTCCTCTGTGATCTTGGCCCCCAAGACCCGAGTGGGCAGGGGCATGCGTGACCAGGCCAAGACCGGTGCGGCAAACAGCAGGACATCGCGCTGGCCATCGGAGCTACGAACCAAGACATGCTCGACCCGGCCCTCGATGGCATCGGCCAGTTCTTCGTAGGCGCGGGACTCGCGGTCGGCCAGACGATCCAGGGCAGCGTTCAGGCTGCCCTCGTCGTTGTTCTGAAGCAGGGCATCGATCTCGCCGTCTAGGC
>JBMSJG010000101.1:0-4538 GCA_049418645.1 Burkholderiaceae bacterium
ACGGGCTGGGGCACCTCGGATGAGATTGCCTACGATGGTCCACTGGTGAGGCATTTGTCAGAGCAGTGGGTCTCGATCTTTGGCTCGATTCATCTGGCCACTGAGCCGGTGCTCTTTGGGTTGCTGGCCCTGCATGTGTTGGCAATCGTCTATTACCGGCGCGTCAAAAACGAGTCCTTGTTGCCAGCGATGCTGCATGGGGACCAGTTGGTCAGCCTTGAACGCGCCCAACAACTGCAAGCACAAAAACAAAAGCCCGCATCGGATGACGCGGGCCTTCGGCTGAAGGCCCTGGCTCTGTATGGATTGAGCCTGGCCTTGGTGCTAACCGGCTATTACTTGTCTTTGTAGCTGTCGTGGCAGCTCTTGCAGGTCTTCTGGGTGGCGGCAAAGGCTTTCTTGACGTTGTCCAGGTTGCCAGAGGCCGCAGCTGTTTTCAGGTCGGCCGTGGCTTTTTGAAGCTCGTTGGCGCCAGCCTTGACCTTGTCCATTTCTTTCCAGATGGCGGGCTTGGCCTTGCCACCCTCGGTACCGGGACCAAAGGCGGCCCAAGGCAATGCGGAGAGTGTGGCGACGATGTCGGCATTGGCAGATGCGGCCTTGGCGTCGAAGGGCTTGTCGCCTTTGACCATGGCGCCGATGTCGCCGAAGTGGGTGGCCATGACGCTAAAGGTGCTCTGACGGTATTTGACCGCTTCTTCTGGCTTCTTAAAAGAAATAGCGTGGGTGGCGGTGGTCGCCAGCACGAGAGAGGCGGCGATCGCGGAAAGGATGGTTTTTTTCATCTGTTATTCCTGAGAGTTGAGGGATAAAACAACGGACCACTGAGAGCCTGCAGCATTGTCGATCCGGCTGACTGCTGTGTGCCCAAAGATTTTGAATACTGCGCTAAGACTATTTCAACCCAGTTTCGGCTCTGTGTCTTTGACTTTTGTCACCAGCCAGACGCCTGCCATGGTGATCACGATACCGGCCATGGTCAGGCTGGTCATGGGTTCGTCAAACAAGAAATAGGCCATGACCGCCGTGGTGGGTGGCGTCAGGTAGAGCAGGCTGGTGACCTTGGTGGCGGCTCCCTCTCGGATCATGATGAAGAGCAGCGAGATGGCCCCAATCGACAGGGCCACAATGGACCAAACCAGGGCACCGATCATCTGGGGATGCCAGTCGATCTCACGAGTCTCCAGGCCAAAGACAAAAGGCAGGCAGATCAGGGCCGAGGCGGCGTATTGAATGATGGCGCCGGTCCGCAAATCAAAGTGAGGGCAGGCTGCCTTCTGGTAGAGGGTGCCGGCGGTGATGCTGGCCAGGGCGATCACCCCGAGCCCCAGGCTCACCATGCTCAGGCCGGCCAGACTCAGCTTGGCCCAGACCACCAGTCCCACGCCAGTCAGGCCCAGCACCAGGCCCAGCCATTGGATTTTGGAGATGCGCTCTTGGACCACGCCGGCCAGCCAGGCCGTGATGATGGGCTGAAGGCCCACAATCAGCGCAATCAGGCCAGCGGTCATGCCATGTCGCACGGCCGCCCAGACCCCGCCCAGGTAGCCCGCCTGCAGCAGCAAACCGGCCAGGGCGATTTTCCAGGCCTGGCTGCGGCTGGGCCAGGGGGCTCGCATGAGCCAGGCGGCTGGGAGCAACAGGGCCAACACGCCGATAAAACGCAGCAGCAGAAAGGTCATGGGCTCGGCATGGGGCATGCCGTAGCGGGCCACAATGAATCCGGTGCTCCAGATGAGCACGAATAGGGCTGGAAAGGCGGCACGAAGCGTTTGGGGCATGGGCGCCTATAATGCCCGAATGCAATTCACCGAACTGGGACTACACCCAGACATTCTCAAAGCCATTGCCGAGGCAGGCTACGAGACCCCAACCCCGATTCAGGCACAGGCGATCCCGCATGTGATGGCGGGCCTTGATGTGATGGGCGCAGCCCAGACCGGCACGGGTAAGACGGCTGCCTTTACGCTGCCCATCTTGCACCGGCTGATGCCGTTTGCCAGCACCAGCGTCTCGCCGGCCCGGCACCCGGTTCGCGCTCTCATCTTGGCGCCCACTCGTGAGCTGGCCGATCAGATCTATCAAAACGTAGCCCAGTACGCCAAGCACACGCCGCTTCGCAGCGCTGTGGTGTTCGGCGGGGTGGACATGAAGCCCCAGACCGCCGAAATGATGAAGGGCGTTGAAGTACTCATCGCCACGCCGGGTCGTCTGTTGGACCATGTCCAGCAGAAGTCAGTCAACCTGTCGCAGGTCAGTGTGCTGGTGCTGGACGAGGCCGATCGCATGCTGGACATGGGCTTTCTGCCAGACCTGCAGCGGATCGTGAACCTGCTGCCCAAGGATCGACAGAGCCTGTTGTTCTCCGCGACCTTCTCCACCGAGATTCGCAAGCTGGGCAAGACCTTCCTCAAAGAAAACCCAGTGTCTGTCGAGACCGCTCGACGTAACGCGACGTCGGAAAACATCACCCAGTTGCTGTATCAGTTGGACCGCTCCGATCAGAAACGGGCGGCCGTGGTTCGACTGGTCAAGAACCTTGAGCTCTCCTCGGTCATTGTCTTTACCAATACCAAGATTGGCGCTGGTCGGCTGGCTCGTGAATTGATTCGCGAGGGCATCTCGGCCGATGCCATTCACGGCGACAAGTCTCAGGGCGAGCGGTTGGCGGTGCTGGAGAAATTCAAGAAGGGCGAAGTGGCCGTCTTGGTGGCCACCGACGTGGCGGCGCGTGGCCTGGACATCGCAGAGCTGCCAGCGGTCATCAACTTTGATGTGCCCTATTCGCCAGAGGACTACGTTCACCGCATTGGTCGAACCGGACGGGCCGGTGCCTCGGGCCAGGCCATCATGCTCATGACCGCAGACGAGGAACGGCTGGTCAGCGACATTGAAAAACTGGTTGCCAGAAAGTTTGAACGTGCCGTCTTGCCGGGTGGACCCATTGAGGGTCGATCCCATGGAGAAGCCGCAGCACCGCGAGGCGGCAGTCGTGAGGGTCGCGGCTATGGTGCCCGCTCGGATCGTTCAGAGCGCTCCGACCGTTCAGAGCGTGGCGGTGAGAGAGGTCAGGGACGCTACGCAAGAGGTCTAGATGACCAGGGCGTGGATCGGGTGGTGGCCTCTACCAAGTCACGTGCCTTGGATCCCTTCTTTACCCAGCCCTATGACGACAGCCTGCCGGCAGCGCCTGCGACCAGCGGCACTGATTCGCCCGCTGCCAGCGGTGAGCCAGCGGCCTTGGCCAAGCCCAGTGGCAACATCATCCGGCGCAAAGCGGGTGGGGTACCCGCCTTGCTGGGCGGCCTGCCCAAGCCCAAAGCCTAGCCCCTGTTCCTCAGATCCTGAACCAGGCGCTCGAAGGATGGTTGGGTGCTCGTCACCCACGGTCTTGCCATGGTCTGTTGCAGGTGATGCCAGGCCTGCTCTAGGTTGTCGATCGGGATGTCACAGCCGATCGCCTGAGCCTTGGTCTGTTTCGATAGTTTCTCGCCGGCCTGGTTTCGGACCACCGGCACGTGCAAGATCTCGGGCTGATGCAGGCCAAGTGCGGCTTGCAAGGCTCGATGCCTGGGCATCGCTAGCAACAGATCGTCTCCGCGCACAATCCGCGTGATGCCCTGGTCGGCATCGTCCACCACCACGGCCAGGTGATAGGCCCAGAATCCATCGGCGCGTTTGAGAACAAAGTCGTCTGACCCATCCGGACTTCGGAAACGCCAGGCCTGCTGAGAGGGCTGCGCCCCGGCCTGCTCGCCACTTGGCTTGGATCGACACCGACCGCTGTAGAGGATTTCGCCGTCGGCGTTGCGACGGGTGAGGCCCGCTGCCAGGTCTTGTTCCAGCTGACTGCGACTGCAGCTGCAGCCAAAGGCCAGGCCTTGATCTATGAGTCGCTGCAAGGCCTCTTGGTAGGCCTGATGCCTTGAGCACTGATACAAGACGGGCTCGTCGCTCAGAAGCCCATGTGCCCTTAACTGATTGAGGATGACCTCCGAAGCACCCGCCTGCTCGCGCGGCGGATCCAGGTCCTCTATGCGAATCAGCCAGTCATCCCCACGGCTTTTGGCATCGAGAAAACTGGCCAGCGCGGTGGCCAAGGAGCCCATGTGTAAGGGGCCGGTGGGAGAGGGGGCGAAGCGCCCCCGGCCTTTAGGGTTGCTCACGTCTAGTCCGGCTAGCCCAGTGGTTCAGGCGGCTTAGACGGTGTGGGCACTTTAGGCGATCTCTTGGAAGGCCTCTTCGGCAGCCTTGAGAATCTGAGCGATGGGCTCGCCTTGGTGCTGGATCGATAGGAACCCCGCCTCGTAGGCCGAGGGCGCCAGATAGACCCCGCGGTTGAGCATGGCGTGGAAGAACCGGTTGAACTGTTCGCGATTGCTGTTGGTGACATCGCCCATGCTGACCGGCAGCTGCTCGCTGAAGTACAGGCCAAACATGCCGCCCACACTGTCTGCTGAAAAAGCCTGCACGCCTGCAGCCTTGGCTTTTTGAACCAGGCCTTGCATCAGGTCTGCCGTCATCTGGGTGAGGGTCTC
>JBMSJG010000102.1:0-4531 GCA_049418645.1 Burkholderiaceae bacterium
TCGATGACCTTGACGACCTCGATGAGGCGGTTCAGGTGCTTGGTGATCTGCTCGATGATCTCCTCGGACCCGCGGGTGACGATGGTCATGCGCGAGAGCGAGAGGTCTTCGGTGGGGGCCACCGTGAGCGTCTCGATGTTGTAGCCGCGGGCGGAGAACAGACCCACCACGCGAGACAAGGCACCAGGCTCGTTTTCAATCAACAGAGAAATAATGTGTTTCATCGCCTGGTCTCCTTAGAGGTCCTCTGAGCCGAGCAGCATCTCGGTCAGACCCTTGCCTGCCTGCACCATGGGCCAGACGTTCTCGGTCTGGTCGGTGATGAAGTCCATAAAGACCAGACGATCTTTGAGGGCCAAGGCCTCTTTGATGGCCGGCTCCACATCAGCAGGCTTATCGATGCGCATGCCCACGTGGCCGTAGGACTCGGCGAGTTTGACGAAGTCGGGCAGCGAATCCATGTAGGACTCGGAGTAGCGCGAGCCGTATTCGATCTCCTGCCACTGACGAACCATGCCCAGGTAGCGGTTGTTGAGGTTCACGATCTTGACCGGAATGCGGTACTGCTGGCAGGTGGAGAGTTCCTGGATGTTCATCTGAATCGAGGCCTCGCCAGTAATACAAACCACCTCAGAGTCGGGGTTGGCGAATTTAACGCCCATGGCATAGGGCAGACCCACACCCATGGTGCCCAGGCCGCCGGAGTTAATCCAACGACGGGGCTTGTCGAAGCGGTAATACTGCGCCGCCCACATCTGGTGCTGGCCCACGTCGCTGGTGACGAAGGCGTCGCCCTTGGTGAGGCGCCAGACGGTCTCGACGACCGACTGGGGCTTGATGACCTCGGTGCTGTTCTTGTAGCCCAGGCAGTCGAGCTTGCGCCAGTCTTCGATCTGCTTCCACCAGGCCTCTAGATGCTTGGCAGCCGGCTTTTGGCCAGCCGCCATGGCTTCCTTGAGCTGGCCCAGCAGCTCGGCCATGACCTCTTTGACATCCCCCACGATTGGCGTGTCGACCTTGACGCGCTTGGAGATGCTCGAGGGATCGATGTCCACGTGGATGATCTTGCGGGGGTTCTGGGCGAAGTGCTTGGGGTTGCCAATGACACGGTCGTCGAAGCGCGCGCCAATGGCCACCAGCACATCGCAGTGCTGCATGGCCATGTTGCACTCGTAGGTGCCGTGCATGCCCGGCATGCCGAGAAACTTTTTGTCGCTGGCGCGGTAGGCGCCCAGACCCATGAGGGTGTTGGTGCAGGGATAGCCCAGCAGATCGACCAGCTCGTTGAGCTCATCGGCTGCATTGGCCAGAATGACGCCACCACCGGTGTAGATCATGGGCCGTTCAGCAGCCAGGATCATCTGGACGGCTTTTTTGATCTGACCCGAGTGGCCTTTGACCACAGGGTTGTAGGACCGCATGCTGATGGACTTGGGATAGTCAAACTTGCAGCGATCGCGGGTGACGTCCTTGGGCACATCGACCAGCACCGGGCCAGGACGGCCAGTGGTGGCAATGTGGAAGGCTTTTTTCATGGTGGTCGCCAGATCTTTGACGTCCTTCACCAGGAAGTTGTGTTTGACACAGGGGCGGGTGATGCCAACGGTGTCGCATTCCTGGAAGGCATCGAGGCCAATGGCATGCGTGGGCACCTGACCCGAGATGATGACCATGGGAATCGAGTCCATGTAGGCCGTGGCAATACCGGTCACGGCATTGGTCAGGCCTGGCCCGCTGGTCACAATGCAGACACCGGTCTTTTTGCTGGAGCGCGAATAAGCGTCGGCTGCATGAACGGCCGCCTGCTCGTGTCGCACCAGAATGTGCTTGACCTTGTCCTGCTTAAAGATTTCGTCGTAGATGTAGAGCACGGCGCCACCGGGGTAGCCAAAGAGGTGCTCAATCTTTTCTTCCTGGAGACACTTCACCAGGATTTCTGCGCCTGTCATTTCCATGTTTTGGTCGGTCCTTAACAGTTCTAGTAATCCCCGACCGCCGGCGCCACTCGCGAAGGGTTTAGAAAAGAAGGACCCCTGCCAGCGACACAGGCCTTGCGACGGGGCCTTGGAGCTGATGGATCGGCAGGGCGCGGGCCTTGTGGGCCCTGCCCTGACGGTTCAATCTGCAAGCCCGATAGTCTATCGAGAACGTGGCTGGTAGACAAGCCGGGTGCCGGCTGCCCAGTCATGCAGGGTCTGACGATCGGGCCGCAACAGGCCGACGACTAGCCAAAGGCCAGTAAAGACCGAGACCAGGCCCACCAGGGCCCGGATCAGGGCCTGACGGATGGAGACCGGCCCGCCGGACTGGACGTCGACCAGGCGCAGGCCCAGGGTCTGCATGGGCAGGGTGACCCGTCCCTTGGCCCAGCCCCAGACAAAGTAGGCCAGGTAGGTGGTGAGCATGAGGACCTGCAGGCCGGTGCGCTTGAGCTCCTCATGGCCGGGGTGGCCCTGGTCCTGGCCCACGATCACGGCATAGAGAAAGCCCAAGACCAGGGTGGGCCCCAGCAGCAAGAAGCCCTCATAGCCCATGCAGACGAAACGGCGCCAGAGGCCAGCCGACTGCATCAGTGCACCACCCGCTCGAAGCTAAAGGCGCCGTCTTTGACATCCACCGGCACCACATCGTTGGGCCCAAATCGGCCTTCCAGAATCAGTCGGGCCACGGGGTTCTCGATCTGGGACTGAATGGCCCGCTTCAGCGGCCTGGCGCCAAAGAGCGGGTCAAAGCCCACCTTGGCAATCTCGTCCAAGGCCTCCGACGAGATCTCCAGACGCAGGTCACGCTCGGCCAGTCGGGCAGCCAGACGCTGCAACTGAATGTCGGCAATGCTGCGGACGTTGGCGGCATCGAGGGCATGGAAGACCACGATCTCGTCGATCCGGTTGATGAACTCTGGTCGGAAATGGCTTTTCACCTCAGCCATGACAGCCTCCTTGATCTCGTCACTGGGCTGGCCGGCCAGTCGCTGAATCTCCGGCGATCCCAGGTTGCTGGTCATGACCACCACGGTGTTGCGAAAGTCCACGGTGCGTCCCTGGCCATCGGTCAGCCGGCCATCATCGAGCACCTGCAGCAGCACATTGAAGACGTCGGGATGGGCCTTCTCCACCTCGTCCAAGAGAATCACGCTATAGGGCTTGCGACGGACGGCCTCGGTCAGCGTGCCGCCCTCTTCATAGCCGACATATCCCGGCGGAGCCCCGATGAGGCGAGAGACCGAGTGCTTCTCCATGAACTCGCTCATGTCGATGCGCACCAGGTGCTCTTCGGAATCAAAGAGAAACTGGGCCAGCGCCTTGCAGAGCTCGGTCTTGCCCACACCGGTGGGCCCCAGGAAGAGGAATGAGCCATAGGGACGGTTGGGGTCGGACAGGCCAGCGCGCGAGCGACGAATGGCATCGCTCACCAGGCGCACGGCCTCGTCCTGGCCCACCACCCGCTTGTGCAGGTGAGACTCCATGCCCAGCAGCTTTTCACGCTCGCCTTGCATCATCTTGGACACAGGAATCCCCGTGGCCCGCGAGACCACCTCGGCGATCTCCTCGGCCCCCACCTGGGTGCGCAGCAGCTTGGGCTTGCCGGCCTCGGCGCCCTGCTCCTTGGCATCGGCTGCCTTCAGGCGAGCCTCGAGTTCGGGCAGCCGGCCGTACTGCAGCTCGCTCACCTTCTGCCAGTCGCCCTTGCGGGTGAACTGCTCGATCTCCAGGCGCAGCTTTTCGATCTCTTCCTTGATGCTCTGCGACCCCTGAACGGCAGCCTTCTCGCTCTTCCAGACTTCCTCTAGGTCAGCGAGCTCACGCTCCAGGCGCTCGATCTCTTGCTCGATGAGCTCGAACCGTTTCTTGGAGGCCTCGTCCTTTTCCTTACGAACGGCCTCACGCTCGATCTTGAGCTGAATGAGCCGACGGTCGAGCTTGTCCATGACCTCGGGCTTGGAGTCGATCTCCATCTTGATGCGGCTGGCCGCCTCATCGATCAGGTCAATGGCCTTGTCCGGCAGAAAGCGGTCGGTGATGTAGCGATGCGAGAGCTCGGCCGCGGCCACGATGGCCGGGTCGGTGATGTCCACCCCATGGTGCAGTTCGTAGCGCTCTTGCAGGCCACGCAGGATGGCAATCGTGGCCTCGACGGTGGGCTCGCCCACCAACACCTTCTGGAAGCGGCGCTCCAAGGCGGCATCTTTTTCAATGTACTTGCGGTACTCGTCTAGCGTGGTGGCGCCAATGCAATGCAACTCACCGCGTGAGAGGGCGGGCTTCAACATGTTGCCGGCGTCCATGGCCCCCTCGGCCTTGCCGGCGCCGACCATGGTGTGAATCTCGTCGATGAAGACAATCGGATGAGCGCCCTGCTCGGCCATGGCGGCGACATCTTTGAGCACGGCCTTCAGGCGCTCCTCAAATTCGCCCCGAAACTTGGCCCCGGCCAACAGCGCAGCCATGTCCAGGCTGAGGACCTTCTTGCCCTTGAGGCCCTCGGGCACCTCGCCATTGACGATCCGCTGGGCCAGGCCCTCGACAATGGC
>JBMSJG010000103.1:0-4530 GCA_049418645.1 Burkholderiaceae bacterium
TCTTCTAGGTGGCTCATGGCCTCGATACGGGCCCCAGCCTCTACGCGCACATTTTTGAGGACCACATTGGGTCCGATCTGAACATGGTCACCCAGTTCTACCTGACCTTCGAAGACGCAGCCAACGTCGATGCGAACCTCGGACCCGGCCGTGAGGCGGCCGCGGATGTCGATTCGGTTGGGGTCAGCCAATTGAACGCCAGCTGCCATGAGCTCAGATGCGAGGCCACGCTGATAGAGGCGCTCGACCTGTGCCCGCTGTTCCTGACTATTAACCCCTTGCACCAGGTCTGACTCGATCTGAGTGCTGACCACAGCAACTCCATCCCTGGCGGCCATCCCCAGCAGGTCGGTCAGGTAGTACTCGCCTTGGGCGTTGTCATTCTTGAGCTGGCCTATCCAGCGATGAAGCTGCGTGGTCGGCACAGCCATGATGCCGGTGTTGACCTCATGAATCTGACGCTGATCATCTGTGGCGTCTTTTTCTTCGATACAACCAACAATCGACTGGTTTGCATCTCGCAAAATGCGGCCATAGCCCGTTGGGTTGGTGAGTTGAGTCGTCAACACCGCAATCCCATTGTGCTGCTCGGAGCAGGCCACCAGGGACTTAAGGGCAAGGGGCGGGATTAGTGGTACGTCACCATACAGAATCAGGGTGGTAGCGGCAGGTCCAAGACTGGGCAGGGCACAGGCCACCGCATGGCCGGTGCCATGAGCGGGACTCTGAAGGACCAGATTCATATCGTGATCAGCCCCGTAGTGCACGCCTAGCGCTGCTTGAACCTGATGGGCCTCGTGGCCAATCACACAGCTGACCTGCTCGGCTTGTAGGGCCTTGGCTGCATCGATTACATGAAACAACATGGGCAGGCCGCCCACGGGCTGCAATACCTTGGGCAACGCAGATTTCATGCGCGTGCCTTTGCCGGCGGCCAGAATGACGACGTTCATGCGTGAATGCTACCAACCCCACGTGGATGGGAGCGGTGGGGGTTGGGTGAGACCCAGGAACCCACCAGCATGCCAACCAGGCTAAAGCCCAGGCCGATGAGTTGGGGTTCCACCAGCAGCTCTGCGCCAGAGACCTCCAGCATGACCCAGGTCGACAGCCCGAAGAAAACCGCCAGGGATGCACCCAGGTTGCTGGCCCTGGACCAGAACAGACCGGCCGCCAGGGGTACAAACGCGCCGGCCAGGGTAATGCGATAAGCATGCTCAACCATGCTGTGAATGCTCTCATCGGTGAGCGTGGCATAGGCGGTCACCATGATGGCAAAGACAAAGACGGTGATTCGGGTGGTGAGCAGGAGCTTTCTGTCGCTCATGTGAGGGATTGCGCCCTTGACCACGTTTTCCGCAAAGGTGACAGCGGGGGCGAGCAGGGTACCGGAGGCCGTGCTCATGATCACCGAGAGCAAGGCGCCAAAAAACACCACCTGAACCCAGAAGGGCATGTAATTGACCACCAGGGTGGGCAACACCAGCTGCGAGTCACTCTTCATGAGCTCAGCGGTCATCTTGGGGTCGATCATGCTGGCCGCATAGGCCAAGAAAAGCGGAACGGCCGCAAAAAAGAAATAGGACACCCCTCCCAGCGTGGTAGCCCAGACTGCAATCGTCTCGTTCTTGGAGGAGTTCACGCGCTGAAAGACGTCCTGTTGAGGAATGGAGCCCAAGGCCATGGTCACCAGGGCCGCCACCCAGCCCAATATGTCCAGGCCATCCAGACTGGGCAGCCAGTCGAACTTGCCCTCGGACGACGCCTTGGCAATGACCGCAGGAATGCCGCCTGCCATCTCACCGGCCATGCCCGCCACAATTAGCAGTCCAATCACAATGACGATCATCTGAATAAACGTCGTAGCCGCCACGGACCACATGCCGCCAAACAAGGTGTAGAGCAAGACCACCGAGGCGCCAATGACCATGCCCAGGTTCATCGAGATCAGGTCCTGGGACAGGACGTTGAAGACCAGGCCCAGGGCCGTGATCTGCGCCGACACCCAGCCTAGATAGGACACCATGATGCAGATGGAGATGACCAGCTCAGTCTGACGGTTGTAGCGAATCCGGAAGAAGTCGCCCAGTGTGATGAGCTTCATTCGGTAGAGGGGCAAGGCAAAGACCAGTCCAAACAAGACCAGGCAGATCGAGGCTCCCAGAGGGTCCGAGATCAGGCCCCGAAACCCTTTTTCTAGAAAAGTGGCTGAGATGCCGAGCACGGTCTCGGCGCCAAACCAGGTGGCAAAGACCATGGCCAGTACCACTGGCATCGGCAGGTGCCGGCCAGCCGTGATGTAGTCGCTGGCACTGTGGACCTGACGAGCGGCAAACAGACCGATTGCAATGGAGACAAAAAGATAAAGACCCACCAAGGCCAGCAGCATGATCTAGAACCTTTCGATCAGAACAGATAGGTTTTCGGTTGAAGACGGCACAACGAACAACACCAACAACAAGATGAGGCAGACGACCAAGGCGCCCAGTGCAATCAGACTGCGCCGCAGGCTCCGGAGTTCTTGGGCCTGTTGGGACAAGACCAGTGCAAGTGACTGGTCTGAGGGCTGGGCCGCACGTGTGAGGGCGGTGTGAACCAGTCGGGGCAGCTGCGGCAGCAGCTTGGCCCACCGCTCACCCTCACGGCTGGCCTGCTCCTTCAGAGCCCGCCAGCCAATCTGTTCCTGCATCCAGTTCTCTAAAAAGGGCTTGGCCGTCACCCAGAGATCCAGTTCTGGATCCAGCTGCCGCCCCAGCCCTTCGATGTTCAACAGAGTCTTTTGGAGCAAGACCAGTTGAGGTTGAATCACCACGTTGAAGCGGCGAGAGGCCTGAAACAGACGCAGAAGAACCTGTCCCAGCGAGATATCCTTCAGAGGGCGGTCAAAGAAGGGCTCACAGACGCCACGGACAGCTGCCTCCAGGGCATCGACGCGGGTGTCGGCCGGAGCCCAGCCCGACTCGATGTGCAGCTCGGCCACCCGTCGATAGTCGCGACGGAAGAAGGCGAGAAAGTTCTGGGCCAGGTAATTCTTGTCGTATTCCGACAGCGTGCCCATGATGCCGAAGTCAAGGGCGATGTAATGACCAAAATGAGGCCCTCGGTCGCAGACCAGGATGTTTCCGGGGTGCATGTCGGCATGGAAATAGCCATCCCGGAAGACCTGTGTGAAGAAGATCTCAACGCCCTCTCTGGAGAGCTGCTTGAGGTCCATCTTCGCCTCCCGGAGTTGGTTCATCCGTCCGATCGGAATGCCGTAGACCCGCTCCATCACGATGACGTTGAGGCGACAGTAGTCCCAGATCATCTCCGGCACCTGAAGCAGCCCCGAGCCTTCGAAGTTGCGTCGCAGCTGGGCGGCGTTGGCGGCCTCTCGAACCAAGTCCAGTTCGTCATGAAGGTGATTGTCGAATTCCGCCACCACCTCCCTGGGCTTGAGTCGACGGCCATCCACCGAGAGCCGCTCAACCAGCTGGGCAGACAGACGAAGCAAGGCCAGGTCTTTGTTGATGGCCGAGAGCATGCCTGGCCGCAAGACCTTGACCGCAACCTCTCGACCATCGAGCAAACGCGCAAAGTGAACCTGGGCGATGGAAGCGCTGGCAACAGGTTTGTCGTCAAACTCAGAAAAGATCTGATCAATCGGCCGGCCGAGTTCAGACTCAATGGTCTGTCTGGCAAGCCGCGAATCGAAGGGGGGTACCCGATCCTGGAGAAGCGCCAATTCATCGGCGATGTCCTCGGGCATCAGGTCACGTCGGGTGGACAGCACCTGACCAAATTTAACGAAGATGGGGCCTAGACTCTCCAGGGCCTCCCGGATTCGTTGGCCACGAGGGGCCGAAAAACGGCGACCCAGACGCAGGACCCATAGCAGGCCTCCGAGCAGTCGAGAGTTCAGGCCTCGTCTGGCACCGTCGATGGCCAGCTGGTCCAGGCCGAATCGCCAGACCACCCAGGCAATGGTGAGCAGACGGGTGAGCGAGGTCATGAGAACTGTTGCCGATCGAAGGCCAGGTCACCCTCTGGCTGCGGCTGACCATCTGGTCGCAGGCTCGCAAAGTCAAAGAGCGCGCGGTCCAGCAGGTGGGAGGGTTTGACGTTGGTCAGGGCTTTGAACATGGATTCGACGCGACCTGGGTGCTGCCGCTCCCAGGATTTAAGCATGGCCTTGACCTGTTGACGCTGCAGGTTTTCCTGAGAGCCACACAGGTCACAGGGAATGATGGGAAAAGCCTTGTGAACAGCCCAGGCCTGAAGGTCTTCCTCCTCGACGTAAGCCAGGGGCCGGATGACCGTGTGTCGGCCATCGTCTGAGACCAGCTTGGGTGGCATCGACTTCAGCGCGCCTCCAAAAAACAAATTGAGAAAAAAGGTCTGCAGGATGTCGTCTCGATGGTGGCCAAGCGCAATCTTGGTGGCCTTGAGTTCGCTGGCCACGCGGTACAGCGTCCCACGTCGAAGCCGAGAGCACAGTGAGCACATGGTCTGCCCCTCTGGAATGACGCGTTTGACGATGCTGTAGGTGTC
>JBMSJG010000104.1:0-4520 GCA_049418645.1 Burkholderiaceae bacterium
CGCATGGTCTGCCGCGCCAGTTCTCTGGCCTTTTCGCAGCCATCGGCCACAATATTTTTGACCAGATCCAGGTCTTCTTCAAATGGCTTGGCCCGGGCTCTAAAGATGTCCTGTTCGGCAATCACCGCATCGATCACCGGCTGCTTGCACTCAATACAGCCAATGCCCGCTGATCGGCAGCCCTGCTGAACCCAATCCTGACGCTGCTCATCGGAATAGATCTGGTGAAAGGCCCAGACGGGGCATTTCTCAGGCGTGCCGGGGTCGGTGCGGCGGATTCGGGCCGGATCGGTGGGCATGGTGCGAATCTTCTTGGCCACCACATCGGGATCTTCGCGAAGACCGATGGTGTTGTTGTAGCTCTTGCTCATCTTCTGGCCATCCAGACCAGGCATGCGAGAGGCCTGGGTGAGCAGGGCCTGGGGCTCAACCAGAATCAACCGACGGGCCCCTTCTAGGTAGCCAAACAGCCGCTCGCGGTCATCCAGAGTCAGGTTCTGGGATTCTTGCAGCAAGGCCTTGGCCTGCTCCAATGCAGACTCATCGCCCTGTTCCTGGAAACGGGTGCGCAGCTCGAGCAGCAGGCGGGCCCGCTTGCCACCCAGCTTCTTGGCAGACTCCTCGGCCTTTTCCTCGAAATCGTTCTCGCGTCCATACAGGTGATTAAACCGCCGGGCGATCTCTCGGGTGAGCTCCACATGGGGCACCTGATCCTCACCAACCGGTACCTGGCCAGCGCGGTAGATCAGGATGTCAGCGGACTGCAGCAGGGGGTAGCCCAGAAAACCATAGGTTGAGAGGTCTTTGTCACTGAGCTTGTCTTGCTGGTCTTTGTAGGTTGGGACCCGCTCCAGCCAGCCCAAGGGTGTGCACATGGACAGCAGCAGGTGGAGCTCGGCATGCTCGGGCACGCGAGACTGGATAAACAAGGTGGCCGACGAGGGGTCGATGCCAGCCGCCAACCAGTCAATCACCATCTCCCAGGTGTTTTGACGAATGACAGACGGGTCGTCGTAGTGGGTCGTTAGCGCATGCCAGTCGGCAACAAAGAACAGGCACTCGTACTCTGACTGCAGCCTGACCCAGTTCTTCAGGACCCCGTGGTAGTGGCCCAGGTGAAGAACACCGGTGGGCCTCATGCCCGATAGGACGCGTTGGGGATACATAACCCCAGCATTCTATCAGTGGGATGTGACCCCTGTATTCAGGCCAAACCGCTCCGGATAGCCCGCCCAGACCGGCAAAGTGCCACAGGGCAGAACCGGCGCCTGGCCCACATCGCATCGGCTTTCCCTGGGGCAGTGAAAATCACTGCCTCGTGAGGCCATGAGACCCAATTCAATCGACAGGCGCTGGTAGCGACGGGTCTCGTCCAGGCTGTGGCTGCCAGTGGCAACCTCAATGGTCTTGCCCCCAAGGGACATGAACTCCTGAAGCAAGGCCCAGTGGGCGGTGGCATTGATCCGATAACGGGCCGGATGGGCCAACACCGTGAATCCCCCCGCCTGATGGACCCAGTCCATGGCCTGACTCAGGCTGGACCATTCGTGGGGCACATAGCCCGGATGACCCGGCGTGAGGTACTGGTCAAAGACCGCCTGCATGTGGCTGCAGATGCCCCTGGCCACCATGGCCCTGGCAAAGTGGGCCCGGCCGATCAGGTTCGGGTTGCCGGCATAGGCCATGGCCTCATCAAAAATAGACGGCAGTCCAACCGCCATCAGCCCTTGGTCCATGGCCCGGGCCCGCTCGAATCGTGAGGCGGCGACCTGACGAAGGTTGCCAGCCAAGGCGGGATGCTGGTCATCGAAATCCAGCCCCACCATGTGAAGGGTCTCGCCACCCCAGGTGACGGAGATCTCGACACCATTGAAGAATTGAACCCCGTAATCGGCCGCAGCCGCCCGGGCCCGCGCCAGCCCATCCAGGGTGTCGTGGTCGGTCAAGGCCATGATCTGCACACCATTGGCTGCGCCACGCACCACCAACTCTTCCGGCGACAAGGTGCCGTCGGATGCAGTGGAGTGCATGTGAAGGTCTACATTAAGATCATGGGGAACCATGGGACCATTTAATCATGCCTGCTTACCAACTTGACGACTTAACCCCTCAGATAGACCCGTCTGCCTACATTGCCCCTGGGGCCCAGGTCATTGGCCAGGTGCGCCTGTTGGCCAATGCCAGCGTCTGGTTCAATGCCGCCCTTCGCGGGGACAACGAGCCCATTGAACTGGGTGAAGGCAGCAACATTCAGGAGTGCGCCGTGCTGCACACCGATCGGACCCACCCCCTGATCATTGGACCCGGCGTGACGGTGGGCCATCAGGCCATGCTGCATGGCTGCGAGATTGGCGCTGACAGCCTAATTGGCATGCAGGCCATCATCCTCAACGGTGCCAAGATTGGCCGCAACTGCATCATCGGCGCAGGCGCCCTGGTCACCAGTGGCACCGTCATTCCGGACAACAGCATGGTCATTGGCTCGCCCGGCAAAGTGGTTCGCAGCCTCAAGCCCGAAGAACTGCAGATGATCAAGCGCGCTGCCGACGGCTATGTCGAGCGGGCCCGGCACTACAAGGCCAGCCTCAAACCACTGCCCTTCTCAGGCTAAGGACCAGCACTCGTGTCCCATCCAAACCCAGGCGGTGATGAACTCATCAAGCTTCACTTTGCCCAAGCCGGTGCCAAGGCCCAGTTGGTGCGCCTAGACCACAGCTGGCAGCAGGTGCTGAGCCGTCACCCCGATCTGTCACCAGCGCTCTGTGGTCTCCTGGGTCAGATGTCGGCGGCCAGTTGCATGCTCTCGGCCAGTCTGAAATTCAATGGCAGTGTCATGCTGCAAATCCACGGCGATGGCCCGGTTCGATTGGCCGTGGCCGAATGCAGTGCCCAGATGGGTGTCAGGGCCACGCTCAAACTGCGCAGTGACTGGCAGTCGAGCCTACCAGCCGAGCTACTCGATCAGGCCGAGCCCAGTCTGCAGCCCTTGGTCAACCAGAATGGGCAGGGTCGCTTTAGCCTGGTGCTCGACACCAAGCAGCCCGACCAGCGCCCCTATCAAGGCATCGTCTCGCTCAACGATGAATCCATTGCAGCGGCCATTGAGTCCTACATGGGGCAGAGTGAGCAACTGGCCACACGACTCTGGCTAGCGGCCGATCAACAAAGCGCCTGCGGCCTCTTGCTGCAGCAAATGCCCCTAGAGGGTGGTCACGCGGCTGCTGAACTAGCAACGCGACACGAACACTGGGAGCGGTTGGTGATGCTGGCTGACACATTGGGGCCGGCCGAGATGCTCGCCACTGCCCCTCAAGAATTGGCCCATCGTCTGTTCTGGGAAGAACAGGCCATGCTGTTACAGAGCCAACTGGTGCAGTTTGAGTGTCCCTGCAACCGTGCCCGAGTGGGGCGCATGCTGGCCGGCCTGGGCCGGACCGAGATCGAATCCATCCTGGCCGAGCAAGGCCAGGTCTTGGTCCATTGTGACTTCTGCAACAGCCCCTATCCGTTTGATGCGGTGGACTGTGCGCAGCTCTTTACCGAGTCGACGCAGGCGGGGTTTGACCAGGCGACTCAGCAGGGTTCGCAGGTGAAGCACTAGGCGTGACGATCTGCACGAAGCGCTCGTTGGGCTTCATCATGCCCATCTCGTAGCGAGCCCGCTCCTCTGCTGCGGTGACACCTGACTTTAGGTCTTTGAGCTCGGCCTCGAGCTCCTGGATGACCTGCTTTTTCTGTTCGGCCTTCTGAAGCTGCTGATCCAGTTGGCGCTCGAGCCGCCAGACATGCAGCCAGCCTCCTTGGCCAAACCACAGGGGAATTTGAATGATCAAGACGGCTGCCAAGAGCACCTGAGCGGTGGACGGCAGCCGCAGTCGCATGGCTGATTAGCGACGACCCTTGAGTTGGTAGAAGGCATCCAGGCCAGGGTAGCTACCCGCACCCCCCAGATCCTCCTCGATGCGCAGCAGCTGGTTGTACTTGGCCATGCGATCGGAGCGCGACAGCGAGCCGGTCTTGATCTGCAGGGCATTGGTGCCCACGGCCAGATCGGCAATGGTGGCATCCTCGGACTCGCCGGAGCGGTGGGAGACCACCGCCGTGTAGCCAGCACGCTTGGCCATCTCGATGGCGGCAAAGGTCTCTGAGAGCGTACCGATCTGATTAATCTTGATCAGAATGGAGTTGGCAATGTTCTGGTCAATGCCCTGCCTGAGAATTTTGGTATTGGTGACAAACAAGTCATCGCCCACCAGCTGAACCTTGTGGCCCAGCACCTTGGTCAGATGGGCCCAGCCAGCCCAGTCGTCTTCGGCACAGCCATCTTCGATGGAGATGATGGGGTACTTGTCACACCAGGTCGCCAGTACATCGGCAAAGCCTTCGGCTGTCAGCGACAGGCCTTCGGCGGACAGTTCATATTTGCCGTTCTTGAAAAACTCAGAGCTGGCACAGTCCAAGCCCAGCGCGATCTGACGACCGGGCTCGTAACCGGCCTTCTCAATCGCACGCAGGATGAG
>JBMSJG010000105.1:0-4519 GCA_049418645.1 Burkholderiaceae bacterium
TGGGCGGCCCCCAGGACAATGGTCTGTTGAAAATCACCGCAGGCCGCATCCAAGAGACCCACCAGTTGTACCCGGGCCTCCTCAGATGGCAGTGGCATGTTGGAATCGGCCAAAGCGGCAAGCAGGCTCGCGCGGGTGCTCGCCTGACTCATGGCGTCATCGCTTGGCATGGCCATGGCGATCGACTGAAGAGTGGACAGCAGGGCAAGACCAGCCGAGTCATTCGACAACACGGTCCAAAGCCCTAAATCCTGTAAGACCTGATTGAGTCGACGAATACTGGTCTTTCGCTCGCCAGCCCTTAGAGGCATGGACTGGTCAATGATTTGCACCACCGGGCGAGGCAGGCAATCCCAGAGTCCCGACTGATCATCGGCCACCAATTGTTTTAGCCGCCGATACAGGGCAGATCGGCTGTCCTCTTGGTAATAGCCCCTGGCCGAGAAGGCCGCGTGAACCAAGGGCATGGACAGCCAATTCATCAGGCCAGCGCGGTTGATCTGACCCGACACCAGGTCAAACAGACCCAGCACTACGCTGGCCGCCACTGTGGTGTCCAGCGTCCAGCCAGAGGGATCGTGCAGAGGAATCTGGCGACCCACCAGCAGGGCACTAAGCCGCCGGGCCGCCAGTCGATCTGCCGCGACCACCGCGACGCGAGCCGGTTGGGGGTGCTCGGCCAGGAACGCCTGAATAACCTCGCAGGCTGACTGCGCAGCCTGCTCAAGCTGGCTGGTTTCGATCCAACGGACTTGTTGGTTAAGCCGCTGGCGAATGGCCTGGCCAAAGCGCTGGCGCCGCTCGGCCAGACCATGCCAGGCAGATGGGGACGGACAGCAGCCGTTTGCGACGTCCTGAAGCTCAGGCCAGATCTGGAAGAGGTCACTCGATTCTGAGTGGCGAACGCCCTTGGGGACCATCTGCTCCCAAGCCATCGGCGCCAGCCTGGGCTCAGAGCCATGGAGGACGATCAACTGAGCAAACGCCAAGGCATCGGGCGGGCCGAACGAGACCAGATGCACCTGCGAGGCCTGATGTACCGCCGCATCTGGGCCATGGGGGTCGGCTCGATCCGCCAGCCAAAAGACCAGGTCCTCCTCGCTAAACAAGGCCTGATAGAGCAACCAGACTGCGGAGACAGACTGGAGCCCCTGCATGACGGGGCCATCTTGGCCAGCGTCCATCTCAGGCGACGGCGAGCCGAGCCTGCGCCAGGCCATCAGCAGCCAGTCCCACCTCTCGAAGAGTGTCAACCAGTCTCCGGCCAGAGACATGGCACTGCCAGAGGTCGGCGCCACCAACTGCCGAAGGGCCGGCGATCGCTCAATGGCCCAGGCCAACTCCGCCTGTCGGACCCAGGACGAACGGGGCACATCATTCGGATGACGGGCACGGCTGACCACCTGGGCCTGTGTGTGTTCCGACAGTTCAACCACCGGGGTCACTGGGCCTACCAGGCCTGCGGCTGCCAGGTGTCGGCGCAGGACACCAGCCAGCGGCGCTGACTGGCAGACCATCAGCGGCCTGACGCCCGCTGGATGGGCCTGATGCCCATTGAGCAAGGTCTGGGGACTACCAGCCTGGTGGGGGACTTCAGTCAGTGTGGCCTGCCCCCAGTGTTGCCAATAGGTCAGGGCCAGGCCAAGTTCCTGCAGTTCTGGTTTGGGGAGGGGGTGCACAGCAGCCATGGGTCTATGCTATTCTGCCTGCCATTAGTCGTTGAGATCGCCTTCTGATCTCGGCCCGCAGCGCCCAAAGTGGTGCGCGCGCCCCAGGCCCTCTGTGCCAAAAACCACACCCAATTTAATCCACTGACCACAACCCTACTCAGACAACATGAGCCAATTTGTAAAAGCAGTCACCGATAGCAGCTTCGACAATGACGTCCTGAAATCCGACCTCCCAGTGCTGGTCGACTTCTGGGCCGAGTGGTGTGGCCCTTGCAAAATGGTTGCCCCCATTCTCGAAGAAATTGGCAAGGACTACGCTGGCAAATTGGTGGTGGCCAAGATCAACGTAGACGAGAATGCCAACGTTCCAGCCAAGCATGGCATCCGTGGCATCCCCACGATGATCCTGTTCAAAAACGGTGCGGTCGTCGCCCAGAAGGTCGGCGCCGCTGCCAAGTCCCAACTGACCGCCTGGATCGACAGCCAGATCTAAGCCCTACCATTCCATTCACCCTGACCGAGGCCTGTTTGATCAGGCCTCGATCCAAACCAGACCAAGCACCCAAACAACCCCGTACCAACCTTCGGCCCCCCAGGTCGATTCCAGTGTCCCAAACCCGGAGACACTCGCCACAAGAGGCACAACCAAACCATGTATCTGTCCGAACTCAAAGCCCTTCCGGTCACTCAGCTTGTTGAGCTAGCCGGCTCCCTCGAAATCGAAAACGCCAGCCGCCTGCGCAAGCAAGAGCTGATGTTTGCCATCCTCAAAAAGAAAGCCAAGACTGGCGAACAGATCTTTGGTGACGGTGTCCTAGAAGTCTTGCCCGACGGCTTTGGCTTCCTTCGGTCCCCCGAGGCCTCCTACCTGGCCGCCACCGACGACATCTACCTATCCCCATCGCAGATTCGTCGTTTCAACCTGCACACGGGTGATGCCATCGAGGGCGAGGTCCGCACGCCAAAAGACGGTGAGCGTTACTTTGCCCTGGTCAAAGTGGACCGCATCAATGGCCAGCCCCCCGAGGCTTCCAAGAACAAGATCCTGTTTGAGAACCTGACGCCTCTCTTCCCGAATGAGCCGATTCGCCTAGAGCGCGAAATGAAGGCTGAGGAGAACATCACTGGTCGAATCATCGACATGATCTCGCCCATCGGTAAGGGGCAGCGTGGCCTGCTGGTCGCGCCCCCCAAGAGTGGTAAGACGGTCATGATGCAGACCATCGCCCATGCCATCACGACCAATCACCCAGAGGTCACCCTGATCGTACTGCTGATCGATGAGCGCCCCGAGGAAGTCACCGAAATGCAGCGTTCGGTTCGTGGCGAGGTCGTGGCATCCACCTTCGATGAGCCCGCCACCCGTCACGTGCAGGTGGCCGAGATGGTCATCGAGAAGGCCAAACGCCTGGTTGAGCACAAAAAAGATGTGGTGATTCTGCTGGACTCCATCACCCGACTGGCCCGCGCCTACAACACCGTGGTGCCCACCTCAGGCAAGGTGTTGACTGGTGGTGTGGATGCCAATGCCCTGCATCGTCCCAAGCGATTCTTCGGTGCCGCCCGTAACATCGAAGAGGGCGGTTCGCTGACCATCATTGCGACTGCGCTGATCGAGACCGGCAGTCGTATGGACGAGGTGATCTACGAGGAGTTCAAGGGTACGGGCAACATGGAAGTACACCTGGAGCGCCGCCTGGCCGAGAAGCGGGTCTACCCGGCCATCAACATCAACCGGTCAGGCACCCGTAAGGAAGAGCTGCTCATTAAGCCGGACATCCTTCAAAAGATCTGGATCCTGCGCAAGCTACTGCACGACATGGACGAGGTCCAGGCCATGGAATTCATGCTCGACAAGATGCGCCAGACCAAAAACAACGCCGAATTCTTCGACATGATGAAACGCGGCAGCTAGGCTATAATTGCCGGTTAACGCAAACCCGGCGCCACGTACTGGTCTGACCGGCGGGTCGTCAGTGGCAAAAATCCACTGACAAAACCACCGTCGACAACCAGCTGGCGAGCGCAATACCAGGAAAGAGCAGAACCATGAAAGAAGGCATTCACCCCAATTACCGCGAAGTCGTGTTCCAGGACATGTCCAACGACTTTAGCTTTGTGACCCGCTCCACCGTCTCCACCAGAGAGACCATCAAGTGGAAAGACGGCAAGGAGTATCCGCTCTACAAGCTGGATACCAGCTCTGAGTCACACCCCTTCTACACCGGCACCCAGAAGATGATGGACACCGCTGGTCGCGTTGAGAAGTTCCGTCAGAAGTTCGGCGCCAAGCGCGGTGCTGCAGCCAAGGCTGGTAAAGCCGAGTAAGTCTTATAGCCGCCCCAGCCGGGAGCAGCGTCGATGAGGTCAGCCCTTCGGCCATTGCTCTCTGCCTGGGGTGAGCCCCGCCCGCTGCCTGGACTTGCAGCCAGCGCGGCCCAATCAATTCCCTGGACCCTCCTGCTAGGCCTCTGCCTGGTCTACATGGCTTTTGGCCTGTTTGGTCATGGGCCATGGCGTGGCGACGACCTTCTAGGCGTCGCATTGGCTCGCCAGACGCTGATGGCCTGGTTCGATGGTCAGGGCACGGGCCTCTTGCCAAACCTCGCTGGTAGTGTGGTCGGTCGAGATGGCCCACTCACCGCCTGGCTCATGGCCGCGGTGGTCGCCCCGTTCGAGGCGATAAGCCGAGGACTCTGGGGAACGGGCATCTCTGCCCGCTGGTTTGACGACCTCTGCCGCCTGGCTGGGGGGCTATGCCTGATGGTGGGTCTGGTCAGCCTGTGGAAGGCGACCGATCGACTGGCCCGCAGACGAGAGGCGCAGCCGACCGATCCGCTGGGCATAGG
>JBMSJG010000106.1:0-4466 GCA_049418645.1 Burkholderiaceae bacterium
GGCAAGGCCATTCAGCTGCATCCGCTCGTCTGCGCCGCCTTTAACGCTGACTTCGACGGTGACCAGATGGCGGTCCACGTGCCTCTGTCGCTCGAGGCCCAGATGGAAGCCCGCACCCTGATGCTGGCCTCCAACAACGTGCTCTTCCCATCCAACGGCGAGCCCTCCATCGTACCGTCCCAGGACATCGTGCTCGGTTTGTACTACGCCACCCGTGACAAGGTGAACGGCCGCGGCGAAGGGATGTTCTTTGCTGACGTGACCGAGGTCGATCGTGCCTATGCGAACCAGCAGGTTGAGCTTGGCACAAAGATCACCGTTCGCATCGCTGAATTCGATGTGGACCGCGCCAGCGGTGAGCAGACCAAGCGAATGGTGCGTTACGAGACGACCGTCGGCCGTGCGCTGCTGTCGCGGATCCTTCCCGCAGGCCTGTCGTTCACTCACATGAACAAGGCCCTCAAGAAGAAAGAAATCTCCCGCCTCATCAACGCTTCTTTCCGTCGCTGTGGCCTGCGTGCGACCGTCATTCTGGCGGACAAGCTGCTGCAATCCGGCTTCTCTCTGGCCACCCGTGCAGGTATCTCGATCTGTGTCGACGACATGCTGGTGCCTGCCCAGAAGGTGGACATCCTGGCCAAGGCCGAGGCAGAGGTGAAGGAGATCGAACAGCAGTACGCCTCTGGTCTGGTGACCGTCGGTGAGCGCTACAACAAAGTCGTGGACATCTGGGGCCGTGCTGGTGACCAGGTGGGCAAGGCCATGATGGATCAACTCGCTGGCGAGGTCGTCAAGGACCGCAAGGGCAATGATGTTCGCCAGGAATCCTTCAACTCCATCTACATGATGGCCGACTCTGGTGCCCGAGGTTCGGCCGCTCAGATTCGGCAGTTGGCCGGCATGCGTGGCCTGATGGCCAAGCCCGATGGCTCCATCATCGAGACGCCCATTACCGCCAACTTCCGCGAGGGCCTCAACGTACTGCAGTACTTCATCTCTACTCACGGTGCTCGAAAGGGCCTGGCCGATACGGCGCTCAAGACGGCGAACTCGGGTTACCTGACCCGTCGTCTGGTGGACGTCACCCAGGATCTGGTGGTGATCGAGGACGATTGCGGCACTGACAATGGCATCACCATGAAGGCCTTGGTCGAGGGTGGTGAGGTCATCGAAGCCCTGCGCGACCGGATTCTGGGTCGAGTGACCGCCTCAGAAGTGGTGAACCCCGAGAACCAAGAGACCCTGATCGCCTCCGGCGAGTTGCTCGACGAGGATGCTGTTGACGCCATCGAGCGCCTTGGCATTGATGAGGTTCGAGTCCGCACGCCGCTGACCTGTGGCACGCGTTTTGGCTTGTGCGCCAAGTGCTACGGACGTGATCTCGGTCGTGGCCATCTGGTGAACGTGGGCGAAGCAGTTGGTGTGATTGCAGCACAGTCGATCGGTGAGCCAGGCACACAGCTGACCATGCGGACCTTCCACATCGGTGGCGCTGCCTCTCGAACTGCTGCTCAATCCAACATCGAGGCCAAGTCAAACGGTACGGTCCGTTTCACCGCGACCATGCGGTATGTCACCAACGCCAAGGGCGAACCGGTTGTGATCTCGCGATCAGGCGAGGTCTTGATCGTGGACGACAACGGCCGTGAGCGTGAGCGCCACAAGGTACCTTATGGTGCGACCTTGGCCCACATCGATGGGCATGTCATCAAGGCTGGCGCCATTCTCGCCACATGGGACCCACTGACACGTCCGATCATTACCGAGTACGCCGGTACGGTTCGCTTCGAGAATGTCGAAGAGGGCGTCACCGTGGCCAAGCAGATCGACGACGTCACGGGCCTTTCGACCCTGGTCGTCATCGATGCCAAGCGTCGAAGCACCGCGTCCAAGGGCGTTCGCCCCCAGGTCAAGCTGCTGGATGCCAAGGGTGAAGAGGTCAAGATTGCTGGCACCGATCATTCGGTCAACATCAGCTTCCCAGTCGGTGCACTGATCACGGTTCGTGATGGACAAGAGGTGGCCGTTGGTGAGGTCTTGGCTCGTATTCCTCAAGAATCTCAGAAGACCCGCGACATCACCGGTGGTCTGCCACGAGTGGCTGAGCTCTTCGAAGCTCGCTCACCCAAGGACGCCGGCATGTTGGCCGAGGTCACTGGTACGGTCTCCTTCGGAAAAGACACCAAAGGCAAACAGCGCCTGGTGATCACCGACATGGACGGCGTTGCCCAGGAGTTCCTGATTCCCAAGGAAAAGAGTGTGCTGGTTCACGACGGCCAGATCGTCAACAAGGGCGAGATGATTGTCGATGGCCCCGCCGATCCGCAAGACATTCTTCGTCTGCTCGGCATCGAGGCGCTGGCCCGCTACATCGTGGACGAGGTTCAGGACGTTTACCGTCTACAGGGTGTGAAGATCAACGACAAGCACATTGAGGTGATCGTTCGCCAGATGCTGCGTCGCGTCCAGATCTCCGACCCAGGCGACACTCGGTTTATTCCAGGTGAGCAGGTTGAGCGTTCCGAGCTTCTCGAAGAAAACGATGCTGCGACAGCGCAAGACAAGCGGCCAGCGCTCTATGAGAACCTGTTGCTGGGCATCACGAAGGCTTCCTTGTCGACTGATTCCTTCATCTCGGCGGCCTCCTTCCAGGAGACCACTCGAGTGCTCACCGAGGCAGCCATCATGGGCAAGAAGGACGACCTGCGTGGCCTGAAGGAGAATGTGATTGTCGGTCGACTGATCCCAGCCGGTACCGGTCTGGCCTACCACCGAGCCCGCAAGGATCGGGAACAGGCAGAGGCCTTAGAGGCCAAGACCCTGGCCGAGCAGGCTGCCCTGGAGGCGGAGGCCCTGTTTTCTGGGGGCTCTGATTCCGACGACAGCAGCCAGGAATCAGGAGAATCCGCTTGACAGCCTAGGTGAAAAGCCCTGAAAATCGAGGGCTTTTCACCAATTGCAGTGAAACTCAAAGCACAACCAAAGGATTTTTAGAAAATGCCGACGATTAACCAGCTGGTTCGCCAAGGCCGAACCACTGAGACGATTAAGAGCAAGAGCCCAGCGCTAGAGGCCTGTCCTCAGCGTCGTGGGGTCTGCACCCGTGTCTACACCACGACCCCCAAGAAGCCCAACTCCGCGCTTCGGAAAGTGGCCAAGATTCGCCTCACCAATGGCTTCGAAGTGATTTCTTACATTGGCGGTGAGGGTCACAACCTTCAGGAACACTCGGTGGTCCTGATCCGCGGCGGTCGTGTCAAAGACCTGCCTGGTGTGCGTTATCACATTGTTCGTGGCTCACTGGACCTCCAGGGCGTCAAGGACAGGAAGCAGTCCCGTTCCAAGTACGGCGCCAAGCGCCCCAAGAAAGCCTAAGGCTTTCGGTAGTAGTTAGGCCGCGCCTCTCATTTGGGAGGCGCGAATGTAAGGGCCCGCTCATGCGGGCTGGGTTAAACCCAACTGAAGACAAAAAAGGAAGAACATGCCTCGTCGTCGCGAAGTACCTAAACGTATTGTGCTGGCCGATCCCAAGTTCGGCAGTGAAGAAGTCTCTAAGTTCATGAACGTTGTCATGCTCCACGGCAAGAAGGCCGTCGCAGAGCGTATCGTTTACGGCGCCTTTGATCACATTGAACAAGTCGCCAAAAAGAATCCCATTGAGGTATTCCAGGCTGCCCTGGGCAACGCCAAACCACTGGTCGAGGTTAAGAGCCGCCGAGTGGGTGGTGCCAACTATCAGGTGCCTGTAGAGGTTCGCCCTGCTCGCCGTACTGCCTTGGCCATGCGCTGGCTGCGTGAGGCTGCCAAGAAGCGCGGTGAGAAGTCTATGAACCTGCGCCTGGCCGGTGAGCTGCTGGAGGCAGCCGAAGGTCGTGGCGGTGCAGTCAAGAAACGCGACGAAGTACACCGCATGGCAGAGGCCAACAAAGCCTTCTCCCATTTCCGCTTCTAAGCCTCGCGGCTCTCACCCACTTAACTGACAGGACGTTCCATGGCCCGTAAGACCCCGATCGAGCGCTACCGCAACATTGGCATTAGCGCGCACATCGATGCTGGTAAGACCACCACTACCGAGCGCATTCTTTTCTACACTGGCGTAAACCACAAGATTGGTGAGGTTCACGACGGTGCTGCCACCATGGACTGGATGGAGCAAGAGCAGGAGCGTGGCATTACCATCACTTCGGCGGCGACTACCACCTTCTGGAAAGGCATGGACGGCTCCATGCCCGAGCATCGAATCAACATCATCGACACCCCTGGACACGTTGACTTCACCATTGAGGTGGAGCGTTCGATGCGCGTTCTAGACGGGGCCTGCATGGTTTATTGTGCCGTGGGCGGTGTCCAGCCTCAGTCGGAGACCGTCTGGCGTCAGGCCAATAAATACAAAGTGCCTCGCCTGGCCTTTGTGAACAAGATGGACCGCACTGGCGCCAATTTCTTCAAGGTCGTTGACCAGATGA
>JBMSJG010000107.1:0-4386 GCA_049418645.1 Burkholderiaceae bacterium
GCAGCCCACCATGGAGGCCCTGGTGGACTTCATCAGAGTCCAGTGGCAGGGACCGGCCCTTCGACGCGTTCACGTCTGGCGTGAGAGCCTCGGCTGTGGCGTCGAGTGGTCTGCCGACTAGGCATCCCCTCTCAAGAATTTAAAGTCACAACCCTGGGGGGCCTGCAGCACCTGCTCGCCATGCAGCCAGCCATAGCCACGGGGCTTGGCCACCGTGGGCAGTCTGGTGTGAACGGCCTCCGTCTGGCGTTTTCTGAGCACCTCTGGCTCCACCAAGAGCACCAAACGCCCAGCGGGCACATCCAACTGAATCTGGTCACCGTCCCTGACCAGTGACAAGGGCCCGCCAGCGGCAGCCTCTGGACTGATGTGCAAGACAATCGTGCCAGCGGCCGTTCCACTCATGCGGCCATCTGAGATCCGAACCATGTCGCGCACACCCTGGGCGGCGAGCTTTTTGGGGATGGGAATCAGGCCAGCCTCCGGCATTCCAGCGCCGAGCGGGCCAATCCCCCGCAAGACCAAGACGTCCTCGGCCTTCACGTCCAAGTCGGGATCATCCAGGCGCTTGGCCATGTCCTCCAGGCCATCGAAGACCACTGCCCGTCCCTGGTGGACCAGCAGCGCTTTGCTGGCGGCCACCGGCTTGATTACCGCACCATCTGGTGCAAGGTTGCCCGACAGAAACCGCAGGCCACCAGCTGGGTAAATCGGGTTGTTCGCGCTGCGAATCACCGACTGCTCATGCGTCTCGATCCGACCCTGGGCCTGCAGTTCGGTCAGTCGCTCGGTGAGGGTCTGGCCAGTGACCGTGGCAATCTGTGTATCGAGCCGGTCGCCCAACGCCAGCATCAGGCGGGGCATCCCGCCCGCCTCATGGAAGTCCGGCATGTAGCCCTGGCCGCCGGGCTTGAGATCCACCAGGACGGGCGTGTCCTCCGCCAACTGGTTGAAGTGGTCTGCCTTGAGGTCCAGACCCAGCCGGCCCATCATGGCTGCCAGATGGACCAGGCCATTGGTCGAACCACCCACGGCCAGCAAGGTTCTCAGCGCATTGTCGAATTGGGCCAGCCCAACCGACGGCATGCGGACCTGCCCACTGGCCAGGGCTGCGGCTGCAGCCCCCGAGGCCTGGGCGACGCGCACGCGATCGGCAGAGACCGCCGGTGCACTCGCGGCACCCGAGACCGTCAAGCCCATGGCCTCCAGTACACAGGCCATGGTGCTGGCCGTACCCATGACCGAGCAGGTTCCAACAGAAGGAACCAACCGGTTGTTGGCCTCATCAATTTGTTCTTGGTTCAGCCGACCCGCCCTGAAGTCAGCCCAGAGGCGTCTACAGTCCGTACAGGCACCGACTCGCTCACCCGCCCATTGAGAGCTGAGCATCGGGCCGGTTGGCAAGACGACAAAGGGGCGACCAGCGGATAAGGCGCCCATGACCTGCGCGGGTAGGGTCTTGTCGCAGCCCCCGATGAGCAAGACGGCATCCATGGGCTGGGCCCGAATCATCTCCTCGGTGTCCATGCTCATGAGGTTGCGCAGGTAGAGACTGGTGGGTGCGGCAAAGGATTCGTGAAGGGAGAT
Organism: Burkholderiaceae bacterium; assembly: GCA_049418645.1. Lineage (GTDB taxonomy): Bacteria > Pseudomonadota > Gammaproteobacteria > Burkholderiales > Burkholderiaceae_A > Hahnella. The sequence continues at coordinate 1,588 of JBMSJG010000107.1, forward strand.
GGTGGGGAAGACCATGGGCAGTGCACCAGCCTGCGAGATGCCCCGCTTGGCCGCCTCAATCAGGGCAGGAACGTTGCCATGACAGGGGTTGAAGTCACTGCCGGTGTTGACGATGCCAACAATGGGTCGCTTGAGGTCCTCATCGGTGTATCCCGCACCCTTGATAAAGGCCCTTCGCAGAAACAAGGCAAAGTCCTTGTCGCCGTAATCGACGGTGTTGGAGGCGAGGCCTCTGCGACCTGGCGCGCTGCTGCTCGGGCTATTCGGGCTGGTGGTCGCGGAGGAGCGCACAATTGTTTGCTTAGGGCTAGCCATAGGTGATGTTCTCTGCCAAGTTGCTTAAGGTGGCCATGATTTCAGATTCCAACCCCATCAACGAGCGGACTTACCCCATGTCGACCACACCACACGCCTCCAGCCTGCCCGCTGTCTTGTCACCAGTCATCACGCCCTTCACGGCGGACGGTGATCCGGATATCGCCCGGCTTGCTCATCAGTGCCGCTGGCTGCTCGACAACGGGGTTGGTCTGGCGGTGTTTGGAACCAACTCCGAGGCCAACAGCCTGTCCGCGCGTCAAAAGTGCAACGCCCTGACTGCCCTCGTGAAGGCAGGGTTGCCTGCCCAGCAAATGATGCCCGGGACGGGGGCCTGCAGTCTGGACGATGCCGTCGAGATGACCCGCACGGCGGTTGAGCTGGGGGCCGGCGGCGTATTGATGCTGCCACCCTTCTACTACAAAGATGTGCCGGACGATGGGCTCTTTGCCTACTACAGCGAAGTCATTCAACGGATTGCGGACCCTCGACTGCAGGTCTATATCTACAACATCCCCCAGGTCACCAAGATCCCGCTGTCCGTTGATCTTCTCGAGAGACTCGTGAAGGCCTACCCCAAGACCGTTGTCGGCATGAAGGACAGCTCGGGTGACTGGGCCTATACGGAATCCTGCATCCACCGACTCAAGTCGACGGGCTTTCGAGCCTATGCTGGCAGCGAAACCTTCCTACTAAAGACCCTTCGAGCCGGCGGTGTTGGCTGCATCTCAGCCACAGCCAACGTCAACCCAGCGGCGATCTCGTCCTTGGCCTCGCGCTGGCAGAGCGCCGATGCGGATCAGCTGCAGGCTTCGCTCGACCAAGTTCGGGGCATCTTTCAGAAGTTCCCCATGATTGCAGCCATGAAGCATGCCGTCTCGGTCACGCTGAAGGATGCCCAGTGGCAGACCGTTCGCCCACCGCTGGTCAGACTATCGCCAATCCAGCAGGCCGAATTGATGCAGGCGCTCGATGCCATCGGTTTTGAGATGACCGGTCTGGCCGGCTAGCCTGCCCCAGCAGGCATCATCAAGGAACGAAATCGGCTGGTCGATCTCGGCTTGTGGGTAGAGACTTGGTCTAGGCGGAGGAGGCGCTCTGCTGATCCGGATTGGTCAAGCCACCGGATGCGGCTTGCGCAATCTCCTTCTCGAGTAAGCGAGCAGCAGCCAGCAGTAGGCCCTGATAGCGTGCCCGTTCAGCTTCCATCTTGGCCTCGTCCCACTCAAAAAACCCCCGGCCCATCTTCATACCCAGAGCGCCCTCCTCCACCCGCTCACGCAGCACCCGGGCCGGCTCGGCATCGTTGCAGAGATCAGGGTAAATGGATCGAGCTGCCGCACAATGGACATCAAGCCCCGCGTGGTCCCGCTGGAGGCAGGGCCCTGCCGCCAAATACCGAAAGCCGAATCCAAACCGAACGGCTGCATCAATGTCCGCAGGAGAGGCGATGCCCTCATCGATCAGATGGAAGGCCTCTCGCGAGATCGCATGCTGAAGGCGGTTGACCAGAAAGCCAGGAATATCCCGTTTGACCATAATCGGCACCCGTCCGGCCGAGCGCATATCGTCTGCAACCCGCTGGGCCACCAAGGGATCGGTCTGAACCGAGCTGACCACCTCGACACCCGGTACCAGATGGGCTGGCATGAAAAAGTGGGTTCCCAACAACCGGGCGGGGTTGGGCAGACCGCGTCCGATCTCGCTAATGGGGATGGCTGACGAGTTGCTGCACAGGGGAATGTGGTCGGGCACCAGGCGCACCAGCTCAGCGAACACCTGCTGCTTGAGGGCCAGGGACTCAGGCACCGCCTCGATGACCAGGCCATGGTCGATCTGATCGAAGGCTACATCGGCGATCTTCTCGACAAAGGGTGCACTCTTGTCGTGCACGCCCAGCGTGCTGAGGCTCTGGTTGAGTTGCTTTTTACGCAGAGGGTGACTGAGCACCATGGGCTCGACGATGGTGACCTGCCAGCCGCCAGCCAGAAAGGCCGCAGAGATGTCAATGCCCATGGTTCCACCGCCAATCACCACCAAATGCTTTTGTTCGCTTGTGTCTGGGGCTCTCATACGCTGATCGTTGTTTAATTTGGTCTGGGCACTGTAACTTTGTGCAGTTGCACACCCAATAACGGGTATCCCTCTCCGTGGAATTACTGATGTCGTCAAAGCCCATCTAATGAAACCCTTCGGTTGTTCAACCAAAAGGAGTCGACATGAATTTCCGCAAAGCATTTGTAGGTCTGGCCGCGGTCAGCGCATTGGGTCTCGGTGGCGTCGCACAAGCCCAGAACATCTCGATCGGCACCGGTGGTACCGGAGGGGTTTACTACCCAATGGGCGGAGGTTTTGCTGCGGCCCTGTCTAAGCATGTGCCTGGCATGCAGGCCACTGCCGAGGTCACCGGTGGCTCTGTTGCGAACCTTCAGCTCATCGGCACCGGTAAACCCTACATTGGCTTCTCGATGGTCGATGCCGTCA
>JBMSJG010000108.1:0-4379 GCA_049418645.1 Burkholderiaceae bacterium
CCCTTGATGAGCTCTTTTGGCAGGATCGGCTTGATGATCTCTTCAATGACGGCCTCTCGTAGCTGCTCCAGCGAGACATCCGGCGCATGCTGCGTGGAGAGCACCACGGTCTCGATGCTGTCGGGCCGGCCATTGACGTAGCGCAGGGTCACCTGGGATTTTGCATCGGGACGCAGCCAGGGCAGCCGACCGTCTCGGCGGACCATCGACTGACGCTCAACCAAGCGGTGGGACAAGTGGATGGCCGCGGGCATCAGCACGGGGGTCTCGTCGCAGGCATAACCAAACATCAGCCCCTGATCGCCCGCACCCTGGTCTAGACCATTGTCATAGGCCTTGTTGACCCCCTGGGCAATGTCAGGACTCTGCTTGTCGTAAGCCACCAGTACTGCGCAGCCCTTGTAGTCAATACCGAAGTCGGTGTTGTCGTAGCCGATGCCCTTGATGGTCTCGCGGGCCACCTGGATGTAATCGACATTGGCACGGGTGGTGATCTCACCGGCCAGTACAACCAGGCCTGTATTACACAGGGTTTCCGCAGCAACGCGCGAGGTGGGATCCTGGGCAATGATGGCGTCCAGGATGGCGTCAGAGATTTGATCGGAGACTTTGTCTGGGTGGCCCTCGGAAACCGATTCCGAGGTAAAGAAGTAGTCTTGAGCCATTCGCAATTCCTTTGAAAGACAGACAGCCTGCGGTTGTCTCTAAAGGATGCGAGCAGTGTTGAGCTGATGCGCACGCGCTTTAGCGGTATTTAGAAGACAATCGCCCCGCAAGTTGTCGATTAAATCGGCGATAGGAATCACTATAGACCCTATGACGGCTTTATTTCAAATCGCTGCCCACCTGCCACTGTGGCTGTTGCGCCTGTTCGGCTCCGCCCTGGGGCTGGCCACTTGGCTGCTCTCGCCTGCCTATCGCAGGATGTTTGCCCAGAACTGGGCTTTGGCGATGGGCTCTCAGTCGTCTGGTAAGTGGCGGGCGGTAGCCCAGGCGGGACAGCTGGTGACCGAGCTCCCCAAAATCTGGTGCGATCCCTTGTCGGTGCAGCGCATGCAGATTCAGGGCCTGAGGCATCTCCAAGAGAGCGCGGCAGCTGGTCGAGGGGCCATCCTTCTGACGCCGCACCTGGGTGCCTTTGAACTCGCCCCTCGGGCCATTGGCCAACACCACCCCATCACAGTGCTCTACAGGCCCTCGCGTCAGCCAGTGGTGGAGCGTCTGCTTCAGCGGCTCCGACCAACATCAACGGTGGCCACCGCCCCCGCCAATGCCGCGGGGGTGCGCCTGCTGCTGCGAGCCCTCAAGAAAGGTCAGGCCATTGGCATGCTGCCCGACCAGGTGCCCTCTAGAGGAGAAGGCCAGTGGGCGGGCTTCTTTGGCCGCCCTGCCTACACCATGGTGTTGCCGATGCGCCTGGCCCAGGCCACCGGCGCCGCCCTGATCTGGGCCCTGGCTCTGCGGACGCCTGGTGGCTGGCAATTGGTCTTGGAGCCATGGGACCCAGCAGCAGGCGCGGGCTCCTCGATGTCTCTGGAGCAACTGGTGAATCAGATGAACCGCAAGACCGAAGAGATGATTCGTCGCCAACCCGATCAGTACCTCTGGGCCTACAACCGCTACAAGACACCATCCCAGGCTGGGCCAATCCAGACGGACCCCCCCATCGTCGGAGGCGGACCCTCATGAGATGGCTGACCGAGGCCCTCGTGCAAGCCGGCCTGGGGCTGGGCGGAGCGCTCTCTTGGCTGCCCATGCCGCTTCGCGGAATCTTGTCTTGGGGCTTGGGCCGTCTGTTGTTTTACCTGGCGGCCAGCCGCCGGCAGGTCGCCATGACCAACCTGGGCCTGTGCTTCCCCAACTGGAGCCCGGCCCAGCGCCGCCAAGTCACCAAGGACCATTTTGTCTTCTATGCCCGCGCTTTTTTCGATCGCTTTGAGGTCTGGCGGGCTGACGAGCGGGCTGTTCGCAGACTGGTCTCGGTTAGACAGGCGCATTATTTTGAGGCGGTCAAAGACCGGCCCACCATCGTGCTCGCTCCCCACTTTCTGGGACTGGATGCCGGCGGCATTCGTCTGCAGCTCGATTGCCGAATGGTCTCCATGTACTCCAACCAAAGCAGCGAAGTGTTGAACAACTTTGTGCTGGCCGGGCGGTCTCGGTTCAACGACCCGGTGCTCCTGTCCAGACAAGACGGCATTGGTCGGCTGGTACGGCTGCTCAAAAAGGGTCACACCGCCTACTTTTTGCCCGACATGGATTTTGGGTCTCGGGATGCTGTTTTTGCGACATTTTTTGATCAGCCCGCTGCCACCGTCACCAGCGTGGTGCGACTGGCTCAGCTCACGGGTGCGGCGGTCTGCCCCATGGTGACCCGCATGACCGATGATGGCTATGAGGCCGAGTTTTACCCAGCTTGGTTTCATACGCCTGACCAAGACCTGCAGGCTGCCGTTCAACAGATGAACGATTTCATCGAGCAGCGGGTCCTGGAGACGCCGAGTCAGTATCTCTGGACTCATCGGCGATTCAAAACCAGACCAGACGGCCAGCCCGCGGTCTATGCATAATCGAGACATGACCATTCGAGTCCCATTCACCAAGATGCACGGCGCAGGCAATGACTTCATTGTCTTGGATGCTCGCAGTGGTCTGCCCGACCACCTGCTTCGACCTGAACAGATTCGCCGATTATCGGACCGACGATTTGGCATTGGGGCCGACCAAATCCTGCTGGTGGAGAACAGCCCGACGGATCAGGCGGATTTTGTCTATCGAATCTTCAATGCAGATGGGCAAGAGGTGGAACAGTGCGGCAATGGCGCCAGGTGCTTTGCGCGTTATGTGGTGGACCAAGGCCTGATCAAAGGGCCCGCGGTACGGGTGCTGACCAAGGCAGGCCTGATCCGACCAGTGGTAGAGGCCAACGGCGAGGTGACGGTTGACATGGGCCCACCTCAGCTGACCGCCCAAAGCCTGCCTTTTCAGGTTGAGGGCCTGTGCAGCCAGCTCGCTGGCCAGCAGACTCTGTACGAATTGAATGCGCCGCATGACCAGCCCCGTTGGTTCGGTCCGGTGTCGATGGGCAACCCACATCTGGTGACCTGGGTAGAGGATACGCAGACCGCACCAGTTGGGCCTGTGGGCCAGTGGCTGCAGAGCCACGATCGATTGCCCCATCGGGTGAATGCTGGCTTTGGACAGATCAAGAGCCCAACGGCCATGAGCCTGCGTGTGTTTGAGCGTGGCGCAGGCGAGACCTTGGCCTGTGGCACCGGCGCTTGTGCGGCCGTGGTGAGCGGGGTCGCCCAGGGCCTATTGGCGGCTGGGCAGCCGGTGGCTGTCCAGACAGCCGGCGGACGGCTCACCATTCGGTGGTCGGGTGACCCACAAGACTCGGTCTGGATGACCGGCCCAGCGACCACCGTTTTCAAGGGGGAGATTGAGTTATGAGCACGCCGCAGGAACCAACACTGGGCCAGCTGCCCACCGCTGGGCCTCACTCGGGACCTGAGGCTGGGCTGACCGACACAACCGTGGCCGCCTATCTGAGGGCGCATCCAGATTTTTTTGTGCGTCACCCGGCAGTCCTGACAGAGGTTCAGGTCCCGCATGTGGCGGCCGGTGCGGCCAGCTCTCTGCTGGAGCGTCAACTGCTGGTGTTGCGAGAGAAGATCAAGATCTTGGAGCAGAGGACCATGGAGATGGTTCACCACGCCCAGGAGAACGATGCCATCGCCGATCGGTTGATGACATGGCTTCGGAATTTGCTGCTCCAGGCCTCACCCGTGGCCCGCGCCGATCAACTCCCTGCGGCCCTCGCCAGCGCCTTTAGCATCCCCGAAGTGGCTTTGGGCCTGTGGCGAGGCCCAGCTGCCAAGGCGACAGATGCCATCCAGCCACCCCCCAACTGGTGGCTGGCGAGCGATGATGAGATTGCCCGAATGGCGCAGGACCTCAGCCGACCGTTGTGCCTCTCGGTGAACACGCATCAGGCCGGTCTCGCGGCCCGTCTGTTGAGCGACGACGTTCAATCCGTGGCCCTGCTGCCCTTGAGACAGGGTGCGGCCCCGGAGGTCTTTGGCCTATTGGTGCTGGGTTCACCCGATCCAAGCCGATTCACACAGGACCATGGCACCGCTTTCCTCGAACGCATCGCAGAGTTGTCGAGCGCCGCCTTGCTGGGCCTCACGGCGGATTCGCCCCATCAACCCGTGGGCTAGAGGGCCAGCCAGGACTCGGGGCATGTCAACGGTCGAGGCCTTCCTGGCGGTGCTGGCGAGTCGTCGATATGCCGATCAGACCCTGCTGGCCTATCGACGAGACCTTCAGGCGTTGGTGGACGGACTCAAGGGCAAGCCGTGGGATCAGGTCTCTGC
>JBMSJG010000109.1:0-4371 GCA_049418645.1 Burkholderiaceae bacterium
GAGGTCTTGGATTAACTCAGGCCGCGCTGAATCAGAGACCGGTGGCGAACCATGACCGGCCAGTTCTCGGCAAATCGCTTGGCCAGTTGTTCAGCCCCATAGACCGATCGATGCTGTCCGCCAGTGCAGCCCAGGGCTACGGTCAGATAGCTCCGCTGTTCTTGGACATAGCAGGGCAGCCACTTCTCCAGGTAGTCACCGATGTCCTTCACCATGGCACCCACCTGGTCATGCCCTGCCAGGTAGCTGACGACCGCTGGGTCCTTGCCGGTTAGAGCCTTGAGCTCATTGACGTAGTGAGGATTCGGCAGGCATCGCAGGTCAAAAACCAAGTCTGCATCCAGTGGGATGCCGGCCTTGAAGGCAAAGGATTGAAAGAGCAACACCAGACTCGATGCGTCTAGTTTGAGAAAGGCCCGAAGCCAGGTTCTCAGGGCAGAGGACCGAAGGTCGCTGGTATCGACCGGTATACCCAAGTGTTGCAGGGGCGCCAGAATCTCCCGTTCATGCTCGATGCACTCCATCAGGGTCATCGATTCACCCGTGTCATCACGATTGGTCTCGGTGCGCAGGGACAAAGGGTGTCGGCGACGTGTCTCGGAATATCGCTGCAGCAAGATGTCGGACCGGGCATTCAGAAAGAGGACGGTTAGGCCAATGCCCTCGGCCCGCAGCTCAGACAAGGCTTTTTCCAGATAGGCCAGGTCGGTCCCCGCCCGGACGTCTGCCGCCAGGGCCATCTTTCGGGTGCCGCAAGCCTGTTGGCTCTTCACCAGGGGCCCGATGAGCGCCACCGGGAGGTTGTCAACGCAGTAATAGCCCTCGTCTTCTAAAACTGCCAGGGCGACGGACTTTCCCGACCCGGACATGCCGGTCACCACCACCAGTGAGATGGGCTCGGCTGCGTGAGGTCGGGGTGATGCGGTCAAAAAAGATCCTCGTTGTTCATGGCACGTTGCTGACGTTCCGTGAACTCCCGCATGGTGTCAATCCCTCTGAGCTGCAGCACTGTGTTGCGCACTGCTGCCTCGACCAGGACAGCCAGGTTTCGACCCGCCGCCACCGGAATGACAACCTTGCGAATGGGCAGCCCCAGGACGTCCTCGTTGAGGGCCTCCAATGGCAGCCGCTCGTATTCATCAATGGCAGATCGACGAACCAGCTGAACGATGAGTCGCAGCCGCATTTTCCGGCGGACACTGGTCTCGCCAAAAATGGCCTTGATGTCCAGCAGGCCAAGGCCTCTGACCTCGAGCAAGTCTTTGAGCAGGGGCGGGCAGCGGCCCTCGATGGCATCCGGCGCAATTCTGGAGAACTCGACCACATCGTCGGCCACCAGGCCGTGTCCTCGCGTGATGAGCTCCAGGGCCAGTTCACTCTTACCCAGGCCGGACTCGCCTGAGATGAGCACCCCCAGACCGAGCACGTCCATGAAGACGCCATGTAGAGAAGCCGATGGGGCCAGTCGCTTGGAGAGTTGAATGCGCAGCAGTTCAATCACGCGCGCAGCGGTATGGCTGCTGCGCATCAGAGGCAGCTCGTCTCGGTCACAGGCCTCAAACAACTGGGCTGGCGGGACCAGCCCATCGGCCACCACGATGGCCGGAGGCTTTCCGGCGATGAGCTCGGCCGTCAGGTAGTTGCGCCGCTGGGGGTCTAGCCGGTTGTAGTAGTCCACCTCCGCCTGCCCAAAGACCTGGATCCGGTTCAGGTGGATCAGATTGAAGTGACCGACCAGGTCGGCGCTCTCAAAGGAGGGGCCAGAGATGTGTCGATCGCCACCGGACTGGCCGGTGACCCAGGTCAGCCGCAGCTGCTCCTGGTAGGCCTCGAAGAGTTGCTGAACGTTGAGCATGGCGGCTGCTTGCTCGACGGGCCTCTCAGGCCTGTCTTAGGCGCTGGCTGGCTGCCAGCTGCACAGGCTCTGAAACAGGGCCTGAGGATCAGAGGCTGCGCCAAGAGACTCACGCAGGGTTTTGTCAGAGAGCATCTCGGCGACCTCCGAGAGAATTTCCAGATGCTGCTGGGTGGCCTGCTCAGGCACCAGCAGAAAAATCATGACGGAGACAGGCTTGCCGTCCGGCGCATCAAAGGCCACTGGCTCGGCCAGTCGGACCACGGCTGCCATGGCCTCCTTGAGGCCCTTGATACGGCCATGGGGGATGGCGATGCCCTCACCCAGGCCTGTAGAGCCCAGTCGCTCGCGGGCAAACAGAGAATCGAAGACCTTGCTGCGGGCAATGCCTTTCTTCTCTTCAAAGAGAAGGCCGGCCAGCTCGAAGGCCCGTTTCTTACTGGAGGCCTCCACGCCCAGCAGGACGTGGTCGGCCGTTAACAGTTCACAAATGCGGTTCATGAGAACACCCGCTTCAAGGCAACAAAGTTCGTGGAGTATAGACCTTTTGACGGATTTGTTGCACTGCGATATTGCGCTGCGGGATGACCGCCCAAAGCCGTCCTTAGGCCTCGATAGCCCCGCGTCCGGAGTGGACATTGGTCTGGTGCTGTTCCTTGTAGCGGACCACTTGGCGGTCCAGCTTGTCGGCCAGCAGGTCGATCGCTGCGTACATGTCCGTATGCTTGGCCTCTACGTGCAGGTCCTTGCCTTGAAAGTGAACTGTCACTTCGGCTTTTTGATCCAGCTTTTCGACGGAGAGCACCACCTGGGCCTGAATCCCATGGTCGAAGTGCCGCCAGGCCTTTGAAAACTTTTGGTTTACATAATCCCGAATGGCATCGGTAATGGGGAGGTGATGGCCGGTGATCGTGACTTGCATAGCGGGGTCTCCTTTTATTGTCGTTTCCTAAGACTAGCACTTGGGATTCTGAGGGCTTCGCGATACTTTGCAACCGTTCGTCTGGCCACGACAACGCCCTGCTCCTGAAACCGATCGGACAGGGCCTGATCGGACAAAGGCTTGGCACTGTCTTCCGCCTTGATCCAGGCCTCAATCTGGGCCTTAAGGGCCGTGGCCGAGGCGGCTCCGCCATCGTCAGTCCCCACGTGGCTGCTGAAGAAAAACTTCAGTTCATAGCAGCCAAGCGGGGTCAGCATGAACTTCTGATTGGTCACGCGTGAAACGGTGGATTCATGCAGCTCACAGGCCTCGGCAATGTCCCGCAGCACCAGGGGCCGCATGGCCTTGGGCCCCTGGCTAAAGAAGGCCTGCTGGGCCGAGACAATCGCCTGGGAGACTTTCAGAATGGTCTCGGAGCGCTGAGCGATGTTCTTGAGCATCCAGCGCGCCTCTTGGAGTTTTTGCGACAGCACGGAGTCTGATTCACCATCCCGAATCAGCCGCGCGTACTCACTGTTAATCGACAGCTTCGGCAGAGACTGCTTGGAGAGCCGAGCCACCCATTGACCATTGCGCCCCAGGCTCACCATGACATCTGGCGTCAGGCTGGCATCTTGCTGGGCCTGAAAGCGTGCTGCTGGACGCGGCTCTAGGCCACGAATGACATCCAGGGCCGCCCCCAGCTGGTCGCGGCTCAGACCGGTGGCCCGGCCCAGGCTGGCCAGCGGCATCTGACCCAACTGCTCCAGGTGATGGGCCACCAGGTGGCGGGCGGTCTCCAGGGCCACTCGATCGAGGCCATCACCATTGAGTGCCTCTAGCTGAATCTGTAGGCATTGCTGTAGGGTCTGCGCGCCAATGCCGGGAGGATCCAAGGCCTGCAAAAGCCGCAGGCCCACCATCATCTCGTCCTCGTCTAGAACACCCCCAAGGTCGGATTCAAAGACCTCAGCAAAGCCCTCTGCCAGTTCCGCCAGAGGGTCCCGAACGTAGCCGTCCTCATCCAGGGCCTCGATTAGAACGTCCAACCAGGCCCGATCCCTTGGGCTCAGGTGCAGGCCAGCGACCTGCTCCCGAAGGTGGGCCTGTAGGCCGACAAAGCCCACCTCGCCGCCATCCTCTCGGTTGGATCGGTCTTCACCACTGCCGTCACCTCGCCAGTCGGTAAGGCCATCGCCTACTGCATCCTCCCAGTCATCCGAGGACTCGGACGACCCCTCGGTCTCGCTGCTGCTCGCCTCGAGTGACTCGCCGGATAGGCCGTCTTCGATCTCAAGCAGAGGGTTGTCTGCACTGAAGGCTTCGAGTTCTTGGCGGAGTTCTAGGTTTGAGAGCTGCAACAGACGAATGGCCTGCTGCAGCTGGGGGGTGAGCGTCAGCTGCTGACTGGTCTTGGTGGTCAGCGAAATCTTCATGACTACATTCGGAAATGTTCGCCCAGGTAGACCTTTCGCACGCCAGGGTCGTCGACAATCTGGCTGGGTTCGCCACTGGCGAGCACCACACCATCGTTCATGATCGTGGCGTGATCGCAGATGCCCAGGGTCTCGCGCACGTTGTGGTCGGTGATCAA
>JBMSJG010000110.1:0-4322 GCA_049418645.1 Burkholderiaceae bacterium
CTCACATAACAGCCATCACCCATGACCGGGTTGAGGATGTCCTGATCCCGCATGCCATTGGCCTTGCAGGATTGAAAATCGTCCACGCCGTAGGCCGGTGCGGCATGGACCACACCGGTTCCAGAGTCCAGGCTGACATACTCGGCACAGAACACAGGGGCATGACGTTGGTAGGCGACATCGGCCATCCAGAGCGGGTGTCGGAAGGCAATGCCTTGAAGTCTGATGCCGGCACAGCGCGCCAAGACCTGGCCCTCAAGCCCCCAATCCTGCAGACAGGTTTCGACCCGAGCGGCTGCCAACACCAGCCAGGAGAGCCTGGCATGTCCAGTGATCTGGACCAGAGCCATCTCATGCTCGGGGTGGATGTTCAGGGCCTGGTTGGCTGGAAGCGTCCAGGGGGTGGTGGTCCAGATGACCGTGGCCCCCAATCCTGATGGAAGACCGCAGCCAAAAGCCTTCGCCAAGTCGCTGGCTGTGGTCTCGTCAGCCTCAAAGGCCACCTCGACAGCGGGATCGGTCTTGTCCGCGTATTCCACCTCAGCCTCGGCCAAGGCGGAACCGCAGTCAAAGCACCAGTTCACCGGTTTCAGTCCACGAAAGACAAAGCCTTTCTCAACAATGGTTTTCAGGGCTCGAATCTCATCAGCCTCATTCTTGAAGTCCATGGTCTTGTAAGGCCGATCCCATTGGCCCAGCACACCTAGCCGCACGAAGTCTGAGAGTTGACGACCAATCTGCTCATTGGCATAGGCTCGCGATTTGGCTTGGACCTCTGCCGTGGGCAGTCCTTTGCCATGGGCCTTCTCAATCTGAATTTCGATTGGCATGCCATGACAATCCCAGCCGGGCACATAGCGGGCATCGAAGCCGGCCAGCGTCTTGGACTTGACGATGGTGTCTTTGAGAATCTTGTTGACCGCATGACCAATGTGAATGTCCCCGTTCGCATAGGGTGGTCCGTCGTGAAGAACAAACAGGGGTCGACCGGCGGTGAGGCTGCGAATCCTTTTGTAGGTGCCCTGATCCTGCCAGGCTTGGACCCAGGCTGGCTCGCGCTTGGCCAGGTCACCTCGCATGGGAAAGCTGGACTGCGGAAGGTTGAGGGTCTGGCGGTAGTCTTGGCCGCTGGCATCTACGGGGGGTTTTTGCATGGTCTTCTTCTAAGCGTTCAGCAGGGCTCTGGCCTGTTGGAGGTCTCGATGCATCTGCTGGGTCATGTCCTCTAGGTTGTCGAATTTCATCTCGGGCCGAATCCTCTCCACCAGACTCACCCTGACATACTGGCCGTAGGCCTGGGCCGACCAGTCCATGACATGGACTTCTAGGATCAGGCGACCCCCCGATTCTACGGTGGGACGCCGACCAAGGCTGGCCACGCCTGCCAATGGTGCTGGGCTTAGGCCCTCCACCCAGACCGCGAAGATGCCGCTGGCGACCAAGTCGTTGGGCATCGTCAGGTTCAGGGTGGGGAAGCCCAGCTCTCGGCCCAGTTGTTGGCCCCGAACCACTCGACCGCTGAGCTGATAGGGGCGCCCCAGCAGTTGTTGGGCCAGGCCCAGTTCACCGGCCATCAGAGCCTGGCGCAGCCGGGAACTGGAGACGCGCTCGCCGCTGAACTGGACCTCTGAGAGCCCTTTGACGGCGAACCCATGTGAGAGCCCCAAATCGGCCAGACGGTTCAGATCACCGGCCCGCTTATGTCCAAATCGAAAATCCTCGCCAACAATGATCATCTTGGCCTTGAGGCGTTTGACCAAAATCAGTTGGACAAAGTCCTCAGGGCTGAGGCGAGCCATGGCTGCATTGAATCGAAGCAAGTGAGTGCGGTCGAGTCTGGCCGCTGCGAGCGTCCTGAGCTTGTCCCTGAGGGGCAGAATCAGGCCCGGCGCCTGTTGCGCTTGAAAAAATGTCCTGGGATGCGGAAAGAAGCTGCAGACCACGCTGTCGAGACCCTGCTCTTTGGCCGCCTGTTTGAGGTCGCGAATCAGCGCCTGGTGCCCCAGGTGCAGGCCATCGAAGCTGCCAATGGCGACCGCCGACCCTCTTGACCCCTGGGGCGGGCGATCGGGGGGCCGTAACTGAAGACCCGACTCTGCAGAGGGCTGGTGGACAGCTGGGGGGGCCCAGCTCCATGAGATGTTCATGTTCCGCGTTTGACGAACGACTGCCTGCAAAAGCTAGCAGTATAGGGCTTGCCCTGGGGTTTCCCGCCTGACACCGTACAATCCTTCGGTGAAGAAAAAGCGCTTGGCTATTTTGATATCAGGTCGTGGCAGCAACATGGCTGCTGTGGCCGATTGGTTTAACCAACGGCAGTTTCCCGTTGACCTGGTCCTCGTGGCGTCGAACCGTCCTGATGCAGAGGGGCTTGCCTTGGCGCAAGCCCGGGGCTTGATGACCCAGGTGGTCGACCATGCCCGTTTTTCGGATCGATTGGCCTTTGACCAGGCCATGGCCCAAGTGCTCGATGATGTACAACCCGATCTGGTCTTGATGGCCGGCTACATGCGAATTGTCACGCCCTGGTTTTGTCAGACCTTCACCGGCCGGCTTTTGAACATTCACCCGTCTCTGTTGCCCGCCTATTCTGGCCTTAGGACGCATGCCCGAGCCCTGGCCGATGGCGTGACCGTGCACGGTGCGACGGTTCATGCGGTGACCGCTGATCTGGATCAGGGGCCCATCCTGGCCCAGGCGGTGATCCCGGTCTATCCGCAGGATGATGCTGCGGGGTTGGCCGACCGACTGCTGCCTTTGGAGCACGCGCTCTACCCGCAGGCCGCAGCAGCGGTGCTGTCCGGCCAGGCGCAACTGGGTCCCCGGGGCTGGCAGATCGATGGTCCTCTGGAGCCAGGCTTCGAAGCGTTTCACTTTTGCCGGCGGCTCTTGCACCGAGACCTGGCGGGAGATCTGGCCCATGGCTAAGTTCTCGGGCAATAGGCGCCCCAAGCCGAGGCCAAGCCCGCAGTCCCGCTTGGATGGGCTGGCGGTTTTGTTGCAAAAGATCTCGACTTTCTCGGCCCCGATGGACACGGTTCTGACTCAGGCCTTTCGAGACGAGTCCCGAATGGGCCCTTCCGCCAGATTTTTTTTGGCCGAGTCCGCCTATGCGGCTGTGCGGCACTGGTCGGCCTTTGTCGACCTCCTTGCTGAATTTGATTTTCGTCTGTCGTCCGATCCCGCTGCGACGACCGCCTGGCGGCGGCTGGCCATGTTGTCAGCCTGCCAGTCGGTGGGTTATGACCGATTGGTGTCAGAGCTCAGTGATGGGGAGAGGGCCTGGCTGCTGCTGGCCACGGAGCGGTTGTCTGGATTAACACCCCCTGCGAGTCTCAGCCTGCCGGAATGGATCTGGCAGGCCTGGGTGACCCAAATGGGACGGGATCAGGCAGTGGCCTTGGGTGAAGCCTGCCTGCAGCCCGCTGCCTTGGACATTCGGGTCAATCGCAGCAAGGCGACCGTCAAGCAGGTGGTCCAAGCGCTGGCCCAGGCCGGCCTCGCGGTACAAGTCTCTGCCGAGGTGCCGGGTGCCGTTCGGGTGGAAGGACGACCCGCCTTCTCCCAGCTCGATGCCTTTCAGCAGGGCTGGTTTGAGGTACAGGACATGGGTAGTCAGTTGCTCGCCAGGCTGCTCAACCCCGCGCGCGGGGAGTTTGTAGTGGATTTCTGTGCCGGGGCTGGCGGCAAGACGCTGGCCCTCGGGGACCTGATGCGCAATACGGGCCGTCTCTATGCCTTTGATACGGCCATCAACCGCCTGGCCCGACTCAAGCCTCGGTTGGCCCGCAGTGGCTTGTCCAATGTCTGGCCGGTGGCGATTGCCCACGAGCGTGACGATCGGGTCAAGCGGCTTCGAGGCAAGGCACAGGCCGTTTTGGTGGATGCCCCTTGCAGCGGTTTGGGTACCCTGCGGCGGAATCCTGATTTGAAGTGGCGTCAGTCTCCCGATAGCCTGGCTCAGCTGATTCAGACCCAGCGACAGATTCTGGATGCGGCTGCGCGGCTATGTGCCCCGGGTGGCCGACTCGTCTATGCGACCTGCAGCGTGGACCAGCGGGAGAACGAGGACCAGGTGGACTGGTTCCTGTCCGAGCATCCCAGTTTTCAGAGGGTGGACAGTCAGAAAGCGCTTGTGGCTGCTGGCGTTACCCTGCCGGCGTCGTGGCAGGCCTTCAACGACAAAGGCGACCTGCGGCTGATGTCGAATTGGTCAAATACCGATGGATTTTTTGGGGTTTTGTTGACAAAAAAAGACCCACAGCGGGAAAACCCCGTGGGACAATGACGTCGGTTACCTACAGAAGGACATGAATTGGACG
>JBMSJG010000111.1:0-4317 GCA_049418645.1 Burkholderiaceae bacterium
ATCGGAAAGCCGGTGGCCTTGGAGGCCAGTGCCGAAGACCGCGAGACGCGTGGATTCATCTCGATGACGATCATGCGGCCGTTGGCTGGGTTAATCGAGAACTGAACGTTGGAGCCGCCGGTGTCCACACCGATCTCACGCAGAATCGCGATCGAGGCGTTGCGCAGCAGCTGGTATTCCTTGTCCGTCAGGGTCTGGGCTGGTGCCACGGTGATGGAGTCACCGGTGTGAATGCCCATGGGGTCTAAGTTCTCGATGGAGCAGACGATGATGCAGTTGTCGGCCCGGTCGCGAACGACCTCCATCTCGAATTCTTTCCAGCCAATCAGAGACTCTTCGATGAGCAGCTCGTTTGTCGGCGAGGCCTCGATGCCGCGCTTGCAGATGGTCTCGAATTCTTCGGCGTTGTAGGCAATGCCGCCGCCCGTGCCACCCAGGGTAAAGCTGGGACGGATGACCATGGGAAAGCCCACGCCACCAGTGATCTCGGCGATGCGCTTCTGGACGGCCCAGGCCTCTTCCATGCTGTGGGCAATGCCCGACTGGGCCGAGTCCAGACCAATCTTGGTCATGGCCTCTTTGAACTTGAGCCGGTCTTCGGCTTTTTCAATGGCCTCCTCGCGGGCACCAATCAACTCAACCTTGTACTTGTCCAAGACCCCGTGACGGGCCAGATCCAGGGCACAGTTCAGTGCGGTCTGACCGCCCATGGTGGGCAGCAAGGCATCAGGACGCTCTTTCTCGATGATGCGCTCGACCATCTGCCAGGTGATGGGCTCGATGTAGGTGACATCGGCCGTCTCTGGGTCGGTCATGATGGTGGCGGGGTTGCTGTTGACCAGAATGACGCGGTAGCCCTCTTGCTTGAGGGCCTTACAGGCCTGGGCACCCGAGTAATCGAACTCACAAGCCTGTCCAATGACGATGGGACCCGCGCCGATGATCAGAATGCTTTTGATGTCGGTGCGCTTAGGCATGGGCGGCTCTCATGGATTCAAAAAACTGGTCAAACAGAGGCAGGATGTCGTGGGGGCCCGGGCTGGCCTCAGGGTGACCCTGGAAACAGAAGGCCGGCGCATCGGTATGGGCCAGGCCCTGGATGGAGCCATCGAACAGCGAGACGTGCGTCACCCGCAGATGGGCCGGCAGGCTGTTGGCATCCACGGCAAAACCGTGGTTCTGCGAGGTGATGAAGACGCGCTTGGTCGACAGGCACTGAACCGGGTGGTTGGCGCCGTGGTGGCCGAACTTCATCTTCATGGTCTTGGCGCCAGCGGCCAGGGCCATGATCTGGTGGCCTAGACAGATGCCAAAGAGTGGAATCTTTTTGTCGAGTGCGGTCCGAGCAGCAGCGATCGCGTAATCACAAGGCTCGGGATCGCCAGGGCCGTTGGACAGAAAAATGCCGTTGGGCTTCATGGCCAAGACCTCTGCGATCGGGGTCTTGGCTGGCACAACGGTAAGTTTGCAGCCGCGGTCTTTGAGCAGACGAAGAATGTTCTGCTTGACGCCAAAGTCATAGGCGACCACATGCAGGTCGCCCGAGTCGGGCTTGGAGAAGCCTTCACCCAGCTGCCAGGAGCCTTCTTCAAAGGTATAGGTCTTGGGCGTGGTCACCACCTGGGCCAGGTCCATGCCGACCAGGCCACCAAAGGCCTTGGCCTGGGCCAGGGCCTGCTCAGAGTCAGCCTGCTCGCCCGGCGAGGCGGCCAGAATGCAGCCCGATTGGGCGCCCTTGTCTCGCAGCAGACGGGTCAGACGGCGGGTGTCGATGCCGGCAATCGCCACGACCCCAGCAGACCGCAGTGCAGATGACAGGCTCTGCTCAGATCGGAAGTTGGAGAGCACCGCTGGCAGGTCTCGAATGACCAGGCCAGCAGCCTGAATGCCCGCAGCCGCCTCGTTGTCCTCGCCATTCCAACCCGTGTTCCCGATGTGCGGGTAGGTCAGGGTAACGATCTGACGGCAATAGCTGGGGTCTGTGAGAATTTCCTGGTAGCCGGTCAAGGCGGTGTTGAAGACCACTTCGCCAACTGTTGATCCACTGGCGCCTATCGAGACACCATGAAAAACGGAACCATCGGCCAATACCAGAACAGCGGGGGGGAGCCCTGACGGGCTAGACATGGTGACGCCGGCCGAATCGGACCCTGCCGCGGCCAGCAGCTGATGCAGCTGCAATCTTTACTCCTTGGGAATTTTGTCAATTATACGCAAGGCCGACGGTCAACGCCTAATCCAGGCGTCGACGGTCTCGGATGGCCTGCGCAATCGTGCCCAGATCGACATATTCCAGTTCGCCACCCACCGGCACACCACGGGCCAGCCGAGTCACGCGCCTGGGTGGCACCAGGCCGTGACTCTTGAGAAGCGTCTCAATGGCATGGGCAGTGGCCTCCCCTTCGGGGGTGAAATTGGTCGCCACCACGATCTCTTGAACCGCGGGGTCGGCAGCACGGCTTAGCAATCGTTCTAGATGAATATCCTTGGGGCCGATGCCATCGAGCGGCGAGAGACGACCCATGAGCACAAAGTAGTGCCCTTTGAAGCTCTGAGTCTGCTCCATCACCATCAAGTCTGCTGGTGTCTCCACCACGCAGAGTAGGCTGGCGTCGCGACCATCGTCACGACAAAGCTCACAAGTCTCGGATTCTGAGAAGGTGTTGCAACTCTGGCAGTGCCCCAGGCGAGACACCGCCTCTAGCAGGCTGCGGCCCAATAACTCTGCGCCGGCCCGGTCGTGCTGTAGCAGGTGCAGCGCCATGCGCTGGGCTGTCTTGGGGCCTATGCCAGGCAGCCTGGCAAAGGCCTCGGTCAGTGCAGCCAGGCTGGCGGGGGTGGCCGCTGCCCCCAGGCTCCCGGTTCCGGTGGGGCCGGGCATGAATCCGCCTTAGAGCTTGAAGCCGGGTGGCAGTGGCATGCCAGCGGTGGCCGCAGACATGCGTTGGCTGCTCTCAGCCTCCACCTTGTTCACAGCCTCGTTGATCGCAGCGGTGATCAGGTCCTGAAGGGTCTCGCGATCGTCCGGATCGGCAGTCATGAGACTGGGATCAATGGACACCGAACGAAGCTGGTGCTTACCGGTCATCACGACCTTGACCAGGCCAGAGCCCGACTGACCTTCTACGGTTAACTCAGCCAGCGCGTCCTGCGCCTTTTTGAGTTTGTCTTGCATCTGCTGGGCCTGACGCATCAGTCCAGCCAGCTGTCCTTTCATCATGTCTTGGGCTCCTCAAGGTCTTCGGGTTCTGGACCAATCCAACGGATGGATCCGGGAACAATGGTGGCATCAAATTCTTTAATAATCGCCTGCACCAGCGGTGAGTTAACGATCGACTCCTCCGCCCGTTTTTGCAGGGCCTGGGCCTTGGCTGCATCCTTGGCTGCTGCCGTCGGACCCTCGGGCTGGCCAACACTCACCCTGAGACTGACGGCCTGCCCCAGTTGTGCGGTCAGCGCATCGCTGACACGGGCAATCAGACTGGGTTCGTTCAAGGCCTCAATGGGCACACGAACCAGCAGGCAATTGGATTTGACTGGATCCAGGCCTTCAAAGCTCGACTGCTGGGCAAACTGACGAGACAGGCCCGACAGGGGCAGCTTCTTCATGAGAGCCGGCCAGGTGTCAGCAGACAGGCTAGACAGTGGAACCGCAGAGACAGACGACGCAGACGACGGAACGGGATGAGTGGGCCGAGCACCCGGGGTGGCACCGGTGGCAGCGACACCTGAGGGGGTTGCCTTGGTTGAGACCGTGCTGGTCAACCCCGCCAGCGAGCGTTGCGGCGAAGGCGCACGCAAGGCCGCGGCCCTCGCAGGCCCCTTGGACCAGACCAGCTCTGGCTTGAAGGCCAGCAGGCGCAGCAGCACCATCTCAAAGCCGGTGGACTCATCCGGGGCCAGGCCCAGGTCCCGTCGACCCAGCGTACAGATTTGGTAACCCAGCTGGGCCTGCTCGGGGCTAATTAACTCAGCCAGCCGTCTAACGGCCTCATCGGCCGCACCATCTTCTGGCTGGCGACCGATCACCGACTGAACAATGACCTCGTGGTAGAGCCGGGCCAGGTCATCTAACACGGCGCTGGCCAGCGCACCATTGCCCAGTAGTTGCTCGCCCAAGGCCATCGCCGCTGCGGCATCACCTGCCGCGATCGCGCCGGCCAACTCGACCAGGGTCTCGCGTCCCACCAGACCCAGCATGGAGGAGACCGCCTCGAAGCTGACCGACCCTCCCCCATAGGCAATGGCCTGATCGGTGAGGGACAGGCCATCTCGAACACTGCCCTGCGCGGCTCGGGCCAAGGCCTCCAGGGCCTG
>JBMSJG010000112.1:0-4292 GCA_049418645.1 Burkholderiaceae bacterium
CTATGGCTGCCGCGAATCCTTGGTCGATGGCATCAAACGTGCCACCGACGTCATGGTGGCCGGCAAGGTTGCCGTGGTCGCGGGCTATGGTGACGTGGGCAAGGGTTCCGCTCAGGCCCTGCGTGCCCTGTCAGCCCAGGTCTGGGTCACCGAGGTCGATCCCATTTGTGCCCTGCAGGCTGCCATGGAAGGTTTCAAGATCGTCACCATGGAATACGCCGCAGACAAGGCCGATATTTTTGTCACCGCCACTGGTAACAAGGATGTCATTCGTTACGAGCACATGGCCGCCATGAAAGACCAGGCGATCGTCTGCAACATCGGGCACTTTGACAACGAAATCGACGTGGCTTCTCTGGCCAAATGCCAGTGGGAAGAGATCAAGCCTCAGGTCGACCACATCATCTTCCCTGACGGCAAGCGCATCATCCTGCTGGCCCAGGGTCGCCTGGTGAACCTGGGCTGTGGCACCGGCCATCCCAGCTTTGTGATGAGCTCTTCTTTTGCCAATCAGACCATCGCCCAGATCGAGCTCTTTTGTCACAGCGATTACTACGAGAAGGGCAAGGTCTACGTGCTGCCCAAGCATCTGGACGAGAAGGTCGCCCGACTGCATCTGAAGAAAATCGGTGCGATGCTCACAGAGCTCAGCAGCGATCAGGCCCGATACATCGGTGTGCCCGTAGAAGGCCCTTACAAGCCTGAAACCTACCGTTACTAAGGGCTCTTATGCAGATCAGCCTGGAGTTCTTTCCGCCTAAAACGGAAAGCGCCCAGGCGTCTCTGGCCGAGACGGCCAAGGCGCTTGCGCGGATTCACCCCCACTATGTCTCGGTCACCTATGGGGCTGGTGGCTCGACCCGCGAGGGTACCCTGGCGACCGTTGCCCAGATGCAGAGCCTCTTTCAGAAGGTTGCTCCGCACGTGTCCTGTATTGGTGCCAGCACTGCCGAAATGACCAGCCTGTTGTCAGACTACCGGGACAGGGGCATCTCCAAGCTGGTGGCCCTGCGAGGCGACCTGCCAAGTGGGTACGGTCAGGGTGGTGCCTTTGCCCATGCTGAGGACCTGGTTCGGTTTATTCGGCAGTCTTTTGGCGATGCTTTCGAGATCGAGGTGGCCGCCTACCCCGAGGTTCATCCTCAGGCCAAGACAGCCCAGGATGACCTTCGGCACTTTGTCAGCAAGGTCAAGGCTGGGGCGAACGGGGCCATTACCCAGTATTTCTTTAACAGCGATGCCTATTTTCGATTCGTTGATGAGGCCTATCAGCAGGGGGTTGAGATTCCCATCACCCCAGGCATCATGCCCATCACCAATTACAGTCAACTGGCCCGATTTTCAGATGCCTGTGGGGCAGACATCCCCCGTTGGATTCGACAGAGGCTTGCCGGCTTTGGGGACGACGTGGCCTCGATTAAAGCCTTCGGCCAGGAGGTCATCACAGACTTGGTCGACCAATTGGTGACGGCTGGTGTACCCGGGCTGCACTTCTACACCATGAATCGCGCCGAACCAACACTCGCGATCATCGATGCACTGGGGTTAAAAGGCCGATAGCAGTGAGACGCTGGGGCGGCCTGGACTGGTTTGCCCTAAAAATCTCGCCAGCCTTTCTCGGTCAGAACGGCATCGAGCCGCAGGTCGTGTGGCTCGGCAATTGGCATGGGAATCAGATTGTTGGTAAAGGCCACACCATAGAGGCGCGGTCTGGACAGACCATTGGCCTCTCGATGGGCCATGGTTCGGTCATAAAACCCTTTTCCAGCGCCAAGTCGGTAGCCGAGCTGGTCAACGCCCACGCAGGGCACCACCCAGGTGTCAAATTGGGCGCTGCTGGTCCTCGGGTCATCCACGCTGGGGGCAGGCAGCCCCATCAAGTCCTTGAGCATGGGGCTGCCGGGTGTCCAGTCGGTCAACTGCAAGGGTGCGTCGTGGGCCTGAACGACCGGCAGGCCCAAGGCAATGCCGCGTTTGTGCCAAGCCCGCCAGACCATCACCAAATCAGGCTCACCTTTCCAGGGCAGAAAGACCAGTACCCTCTGCCAACCCTCGGTCACAGCCCTTGCAGACAAGGCGTCTGCCATCTGCTTCTCAAATTTCTGACGCTCTTCCGGCAGCAGGGAGAGACGGCTGCGAAGGAGCCATTTGCGCCAAAGCGATTTGTCCGGAGAATCTGGGGGTGGTTCCGCCATCAGAGGCTCGTTACTCATTTGTTGTCTCTCCGTTATATCGTAGGGTCATGTTGCCCATGATTCGACCCCTTTTCACAACCGCTGGCACCAAGACCAGAGGCTGGGCTTGGTTGAGCCTGCTTACAGGTCCCATTGTGCTGACTTGTGCGAGCTTTGGGGCTCAGGCAAAGCCCCAACCCCGGCCAGCCGACCAGCCTGCGATCGTGGCTGCCAAAAAAGCTTTCGATGCCAAAGACAGCCGCAGCCTTAAACAGGCGGCTGATCGCCTCGCAAAAGACCCTTTGGCCGTCTGGGCGGACTACTGGCTGGTGCGGCTCAACGTGCAGCAAAGGCCCTTTGACAAGAAGGTCATAGCGGATATCGAGGCCTTTCAAACCAAGCACAAGGGCCATGTTCTGACACAGGCGATCCTGAAAGACTGGGCGATTGTCAGTCTGGACCAGGGGCCCTGGACCCAGTCATCCGCCATCATTCGTGGCCTGCCTGACAACCTAGATCACCCGGCCATTGCCTGCGCCCGAGCCAGACTCAGCGGCCAGCCCACCGCCGCCCAGGCCGCCTTGGTGGTGGGTCAAGAGTCCAGCAAGACGTGTATTGGCCTGGCACAAAGCCTGATTGAGGCGAGGCTCATGAGCCGCTCCGACATCATGCATCGCGCTCGGTGGGCCGCGCTAGCCGGGGAACTCGGCCATGCGGAGCGTCTCTGGCAGACGGGCAAAACCGTTGGTCTGATGCCGCCAGCGCATGAAGACGGGCTGCTCAAGCTGCTCGCTGCTTCTCGCATTCACCCTACACAGGCGCTCGACAAATTCCAGGCGCTCTCCGGACAATGGTCCGCCGAGCAACGCGGCTTTGCCCAGCTCAGCATCGGTGCCTGGCTGTGGGTTCGCTCGCACCCCAAGGCCTGGACCATGACCAAATCTGGTCTGTCCTCGGTGACTCAGCAGCCCTCCCAGATACAGGAACTCGTGGCCCGTCAGGCCCTCCGACAGGGGGACTGGCAGGCGGTCCTGGCCGCAACCGACAACATGCCCGATGGGACTCGGCAAAAAGATGTCTGGCTGTTCTGGCGGTCCAGGGCGCTGGAGGTGCTGGGGCATCCAGACACCGCGAAAGACCTGCTGCGGCAAGTGGAGCCTGGTCTGGGCTTTTACAGCCTGCTGGCATCAGAGGCGCTTGGCCGTGACTGGCTAGAACCCTATCTGGCATCCCCCAAACCGGAAGCCATCAAGGCGGCCCACCACAGGCTGGTCCAGCATCCCAGCACGCGTCGGGCGCTGGGCCTTGCCAAGGCTGGCTTGCGTGCAGAGGCGGTCATTGAATGGAACCACCTGACACTCGACCTGCGTGACCCAGAACTCATCGCATTGGCAGACATTGCTTATAAGGCCAACGTGCCTGACCGCGCGATTGCGGCAGCCATCCGAACCAAGCAGCTCCACGCACTCGATTTGCGCTACCCCAATCTGTTCGTCCAAGAGATCGTGCAGAACAGTCAACAAAAAGACGTCTCGGGACCGTGGGTGATTGGCCTGATTCGACAGGAGTCCCGGTTCATCACCGACATCAAATCCCCGGTGGGTGCAATGGGCCTCATGCAGATCATGCCCAACACTGCGCAGATGCTCGCCAAAGAAACTGGCGATCGACGATTTAGGTTGGGTCAGCTATCCGATCCAGGCGCCAATATTCGACTGGGCACGCATTACATGGCCCAGCTGAAAAACCAATTTGGCGGCTCGATCGTGCTGGCCACCGCCGCCTACAACGCTGGACCCTCCCGCAGCAAACTCTGGCGTGCCAGCCTCGGTAGCGCCATCGAAGGGGCCGCGTTTGCTGAGTCGATCCCCTTCACGGAAACCCGTGATTACGTCAAGGCGGTGACCGCAAACACGGCTGTCTATCAGAGGCTGATGAACCAGGGCCTCATCAAGGTCTCTCTACAACAGACGCCGCAGCGGCTGGTCGATCTGCTGGGTACCATCACGCCATAAAACCCTCTCCAGGCATCATGCTGACAAACGATCCCAACACTCTCATTACCATTATTGGCGGCTCCGGCTTTATTGGGCAGGCCCTCGCCGCCCGCCTGGTCAG
>JBMSJG010000113.1:0-4278 GCA_049418645.1 Burkholderiaceae bacterium
ACCTAGCGCTGGAGACTGGCGTAGTGCTCGTCAAGCCAGGCCGAGAAAGCCGCTCCCTCAGTGGGATGCCGCCTGGCCAGCGTCACCGTGGCCTGCAGATAACCCTGCTTGGATCCGCAATCAAAGCGCGTGCCATTGAAGCGATAGGCCAAGACCGTCTCGTCGGCCAACAGTCGGGCAATGGCATCGGTGAGTTGGATCTCACCACCAGCGCCTGGTGGCTGGTTTTCTAGGATCTCGAAGATGCGCGGCGTCAGCAGGTAACGTCCCACCACGGCCAGGTTGGACGGTGCATCTTTGGGATCGGGCTTTTCGACAATGGTCTCAATGCGCTCGGTCTGAGGACCCCAGGGCCTGCTGCCCACAATGCCGTATTTCTTGGTGTCCTCCGGCGGCACATCCTCCACAGCGATCACGCTGGTCCCATGCTGGTCATACAAGTCCACCATCTGGGCCACGACCGAACGACCATTGGGACCAGAGTCCATGAGGTCATCGGCCAGAATCACGGCAAATGGCTCGTGGCCTACCGCGGGACGGGCGCACAAGACGGCATGCCCCAGGCCCAAGGCCTCGGGCTGACGAATGTAGATGCAGTTGATGCTGGGGGGCGCCACGCTGCGAACCACCTCTAACAGGGCGGTCTTGTTCTTGGCCGCCAATTCGGCCTCGAGCTCGTAGGCCTTGTCGAAGTGGTCCTCGATGGCCCGCTTGGAGCGACCAGTGATGAAGACCATCTCGGTGATGCCCGCCGCAGCCGCCTCTTCGACGGCGTATTGAATGAGCGGCTTGTCGACCACCGGCAGCATCTCTTTGGGACTGGCCTTGGTGGCCGGCAGAAACCGCGTGCCGAGTCCGGCCACGGGGAAGACTGCCTTGCGAACACGTTGGGATTTGGAGGAGGTCATCTGGTCTGGCCTTCACTGCGATTAAAAGTATCGATGAGCGCGACGAAGGCGCTTTCATCCATGGTCTCGATGCCAAGGCTCAAGGCCTTGTCCAATTTACTGCCCGCCTCTTCACCGGCGATCAGCAGGTCTGTCTTGGCAGAGACAGACCCGGTTACCTTACCACCGAGGCGGCGTACCTCGTCGCCAGCCTGGTCACGCGTCATCTGTGAGAGGCTGCCCGTCAGGACCACGGTCTTACCGGCCAAGGGCAGCGGTAGCCCTGCCCCAGCGGCCTGCCCAGCAGCGTCTGCATCCCCTGCTGCTGGCAGGGTGATGCGCAACTGCGCAACCAGGTCATCGACCTCCTGACGCACGATCGGATTGTTCATGAAAGCCAGGATGGCCTCCGCCACCACGGGTCCGACATCAGGCGCCTCCTGCAGGGCCTCCGAGTCCGCCTCGAGAAGGGCCTCCAAGGACCCGAAGTGGGCGGCCAAGTCCCTTGCGGTCTGCTCGCCGACATGTCGAATGCCCAAGGCATAGATCAGACGAGCCAGGCTCACCGACCGAGACCGCTCAATTTGTTCGAGCAGCTTCTGAGCCGATTTTTCGCCCGAGCGCTCCAGGGCGAGCAGATCGGCCAACTGCAGACGGTAGACATCGCCAATCTGGTTCACCAGTCCGGCTGCCAGCAGCTGATCAATTCGCTTCTCCCCCAGGCCCTCAATGTCCATGGCACGCCGTCCTGCAAAGTGCCGCAGGGCCTCTCGACGCTGGGCCCCGCAAGACAGGCCCGAGACGCACCGGGTCACAGCCTCGTCCTGCGCTCGCGCCACCGGTCCCCCACAGGCCGGACAGCGCATGGGCATCACAAAGGCTCGCGCATCTGGGGGACGAAGACTGGCGATCGGCCCCAAGACCTCGGGGATCACATCCCCAGCCCGCCGGACCCAGACGGTGTCACCAATCATCAGGTCCTTGCGACGAATCTCGTCCTCGTTGTGCAGGGTGGCATTGGTCACCGTCACACCGCCGACTCGCACCGGTGCAAGGCGAGCCACCGGCGTCAGGCTGCCCGTGCGGCCGACCTGCACATCAATGTCCAACAGCTGGGTGCTCGCCTGCTCGGCAGGGAATTTATAGGCCATGGCAAATCGAGGGGCCTTGGCCACAAAGCCCGCCTGGCGAGACAAGGCCAGCGATTCCAGGCGAATCACGGCCCCATCGATGTCGTAATCCAGACTCGCGCGTCGCGCCTGCAAGTCCTGCAAAAACACCTGCACCTGCGTCAGGTCGGCCTGGCTGCAGCGAACGGCCTCCACTGGGAATCCCCAGGCCGCCAACTGGGCCAAGACCTCGCTGTGATGAACCGGGCTCACCTGACCGGGGGGCAGCTGCAATTCACCGCCCACGCCATAGGCAAAGAAACGCAGACGACGTCTGGCAGTCACCTGGGCATCGAGCTGTCGCAGACTGCCGGCCGCTGCATTGCGCGGATTGGCAAAGACGCGCTCGGATCGACTCAGCTGATCCGCATTCAGGGCCTCGAAATCTGAC
Source organism: Burkholderiaceae bacterium (assembly GCA_049418645.1). Taxonomy (GTDB): domain Bacteria; phylum Pseudomonadota; class Gammaproteobacteria; order Burkholderiales; family Burkholderiaceae_A; genus Hahnella. The sequence continues at coordinate 2,448 of JBMSJG010000113.1, forward strand.
TTGGCCATGTAGACCTCGCCCCTGACCTCAAGCAGCTCCGGCCAGCCTTGACCCAAGAGTCGGCTGGGCACGTCGGTGATGGTTTTGACGTTGTGGGTTACATCCTCACCGGTCTGTCCATCACCACGGGTGGCGGCCAGTTCAAACTGACCCATGCGATAGACCAACGAGATGGCCAGGCCATCAAACTTGGGATCCACCGCGTAGCGCAGATTCGAGGTCTTGAGCAGGCCAGCCAGGCGCTGGTCAAAGGCATGCAGCTCCGAGAGCTCAAAGGCATTGTTCAGCGAGAGCATGGGATGCGCGTGGCGCACTGGTGAGAACTCCCGACGAACAGAAAAACCAACCGCCTGGCTGGCGGCTGCACTCTCGGTGATGCCAAGTCGCTGTTCCAGATCGGCGAGTTCGGCCACGAGCGCGTCGTACTGCGCGTCGGAGATCTCGGGGTCGTCTTGCTGGTGGTAGAGCTGCTGATGACGCCGAACCTCCTGGGTCAACCATTCCAGTCGCTGCTGGTTCACAGACTCGCCCATGGCCCGTTAAGAAAAGATCTTTCGGTTGGCCCAACTGCCTGGGGGAAAGCCGGCCGACGTCAGGGCCTCGGCGCGACTGGCCACCTGCTGGGCAAATTGGTCGAACAAGGCCGAGGTAAGCGAGCGACCGGCATCATCCACGAGTCGACCAGAGAAGACCTCTGCACAGGCGCGCGCCAGGTCCACCAGATCGGCGAAGGCCTGAGTGGGGTTGCTCACCCGGGGCAAGTCCAGCATAAAAGACAAGTGAAAGCCTTGGTCGCCGGGCAGAACGCTGTAGACCGCCTCGGACTGCTCGTCGAGCCGAGAGAAACGTCCCTCCGCTCGCTCGCTCAGGCCCATCGCTGACAAAAAGGCCGCCGTGTTTTGCGTGCTGGTGGGATGATCCGACTGCAGGTGAAAGACCAGTTGGCCATCCAGGGACTCCAGCATGCGCAGGCGTTCACGCGACCGTGCATGACAGACCGAAAAATCAGGCAGTGTGGCCATGAACCCGGCCGCATCGACACCCGGACACTCCGAGAGCCCAGCGGCCAGCCGATCGTAGAACTGGTTGTATTCATTGAGCGAGAGGCCACCCTGACGGGTGACCAACAGCAAGGCCACCACCAAACGGTCCTGGAGGTCCAAGCCAAACCGAACCGTCTTCTGACCACATCGATGCCAGTCTTTGAATTGCGCGAGGATCAGCTCGTGTGAGACCTGCTCCAGCCCAAATCCATCCAGGGTCACCAGCCATTCGTCCTGCTCGGACAGGTCGCGGTGAAGGCGCTCTGGACTGGTGGCCCGAAGACCAGGCGAGCCAACAGGCGCAGTCCCCAGACCCGGGCCCTGCTCAAGACCCTCCGTCAGGCCCTGGGTCAGACCATGCCCCAGGCTCGGCTCGTCCAGCCCATTGAATCCATGACGCGTCGTGTCTCGTGCTGATACAAACTCTTCTGGCTCAGAGGACAGGCCAGGTTCCTCAGCAGAGAAGCCACTCGCTGGCCCAGCCGGATCCACCGGCTCCACACGCGACCTGACTCGGGCGGTGAGCCTGCGCAAGCGCAAGGCCTCTCGGAAGTTGAGGGCCAGCACGGCCATCAAGACCAGACCAATCATCAGCCCCACCAGGCCTGGCAAGGTCTGCAGCTTATCGAGCAGGGCCTGCACCATGCCGACCGACTCGATCAGGCCGCTTCGGCCAATGCGCTAGCGGCATCCAGGTCCACCGCCACCAGACGTGAGACGCCCTGCTCCTGCATGGTCACGCCGACCAGGTGTTCGGCCAGCTCCATGGCAATTTTGTTGTGGGTGAT
>JBMSJG010000114.1:0-4272 GCA_049418645.1 Burkholderiaceae bacterium
TAGCCGCCTATCGTTTCTGGCCCATTGAGAAGCCCGCTGACCTGCGCGAGGCGCTGCTGGCCAGTGGGCAGGCCTTGGGCATCAAGGGCACCATTCTGGTCACCCCAGAGGGGCTCAATGCCTTTCTGGCCGGCCCCGAGCTGGCCTGTCGAGACATGCTGACCAACCTGCGTGCGGTTCCGGGATTCGCTGATTTAGAAGCCAAAGAGAGTTGGTCGGCGGACATTCCCTTTAAGCGCTTTAAGGTCAAACTCAAAAAAGAAATTATCCGCATGGACCACCCGACGATTCGACCGGTCGAGGGACGGGCGCCAGCCGTGGATGCCAAGACATTGGCCCGATGGCTAGACCAGGGCCATGACGACAAGGGGCAGCCCGTGGTCATGCTGGACACGCGCAATGACTTCGAGGTGGATTTCGGTAAGTTTGAGAACACCATCGACTGGCGCATTCAGAAATTCACCCAATTCCCCCAGGCTGTCCAAGACCACCTAAATGAACTGCAAGGCAAAACGGTGGTGAGTTACTGCACAGGTGGCATTCGATGCGAGAAAGCCGCCATCTACATGCAGAACCTGGGCCTGAACAATGTGCTGCAGCTTGAGGGCGGCATCCTGAAATACTTTGAAGAGACAGATGGCCGGCACTGGGAGGGCAGCTGCTTTGTCTTTGACGAGCGAGAGGCGCTGGAACCCAGTCTGAACGCCACCAACAGCCAGCTCGCGCTGCCCACGCCAGGTTAATGGGCTAGCCGGGGAAAAGCCCCGTGCTCAGGTAACGATCGCCTCGGTCGCAGACGATAAACACCACCGTTGCATCCTTCAGGGCTTGGGCCAGGCGCAAGGCGACATGGCAAGCGCCGGCGGCTGATGGTCCGCAAAACAGCCCATCCTCAACCGCAAGCCGGCGAGCCATGGCCTCGGCATCGGCCTGACTCACCTCCTCAATCCGGTCAATGATGGCCTTGCTGCGAATGGGCGGCACATACTCCGGTGACCATTTGCGAATGCCAGGAATCGATGAGCCGTCAGTGGGCTGTGCCCCAATGATTTGTATGGCCGGATTGCGCTCTTTGAGATAGCGCGAGACACCGGTGATGGTGCCCGTGGTACCCATGGCCGAGACAAAGTGCGTCACGCGTCCTTGGGTCTGTGTCCAAATCTCGGGTCCGGTCCCCTCGTAATGGGCCATCCAGTTGTCGTCGTTGGCAAACTGATCCAAGACCCTTCCCTGCCCCTGGGTCTGCATCTGGTTGGCCAGGTCTCGAGCGCCTTCCATGCCCTGCTGCTGGGTCACCAGAATCAGTTCTGCGCCAAAGGCCTTCATGGCCTGCCGACGTTCAATCGACAGGTTGTCGGGCATGATCAAGATCATGCGGTAACCGCGAATGGCTGCGGCCATGGCCAATGCAATGCCGGTGTTGCCACTGGTGGCCTCGATCAAGGTGTCGCCGGGTTTGATCTCGCCTCGCGCCTCGGCCCGAGCAATCATGGACAAGGCAGGCCGATCCTTGACCGAGCCAGCCGGGTTGTTGCCCTCCAACTTACCCAGAATGACATTTCCAGATTCGCTCACCGACGCCGGCACCACCCGCCGAACGGCGATCAGCGGCGTCTGCCCGATGGCTGTCTCAATGGTGGGATAAGTCGCCGAGGACTGAGTCATGATTTCTTTCTCTTCTTGGGCTGAGACCCAACGTGCTGGCAGCCAGGCAGATCGGTCGCCAGGATGACATCGGCCAATTTCTGCACGGCTGCCTGCCGCGCAAAACTGCGACGACTCACCATGACCACCCGACGCGTTGGAATGGGCTTTTCAAATCCAATGTGAACCAGCATGGGGTCTTTGGCCAGCGATTCCACAGCCATTTTGGGCAAGACCGTGATCCCCAGGCCCGAGGCCACCATGTGCCGAATGGTCTCTAGAGAGCTGCCTTCAAACGACTTCTGGATACCACCCGAGTTCTGTGCGTAACGAGCAGCCTCGGGACAGACCTCGAGCACCTGATCTCGAAAACAGTGCCCAATGCCAAGCAACAGCATGGTCTCTTTCTCGAGATCACTCGAGGCTACTGCTTTTTTGGTCGTCCAGGCATGGCCCTTGGGTACGGCGACAACAAAATCCTCGTCATAGAGGGGCAGTACCTCAAGGCCTGTGGTGTCAAAGGGCTCTGCCAAAATCGCCACGTCGATCTCACCATTTCGAAGTTGTTCGAGCAGTTTGTGGGTCTGGTTTTCAAACAGGATCAAGGGCATGCTGGGATGCTTGCGAATCACCGACTTCATGATTCGCGGCAGCAGATAAGGCCCAATGGTAAAGATCACGCCAACGGTAAGCGGGCCGTTGAGAGGGTCACGCCCCTGGACGGCCAAAGTCTTGATCTTGGCCACCTCATCCAGAACCAACTGGGCCTGAGACACGATCTCGTTGCCAATCGGCGTGAGGGTGACCTCGGCACCACCGCGCTCAAATATCTGCGTGCCCAGCTCATCTTCGAGCTTCTTGATGCTAATCGACAGGGTCGGCTGGCTCACAAAGCAAGCCTCGGCTGCTCGGGAAAAATGGCGCTCTCTGGCCACTGCAACAATGTAACGAAGCTCAGTCAGGGTCATCTAGGTACTCGTCAGAAGGTCATCTGCCTGATGGGCCCAGCGATCTAACAAGGCATGCAGCTGGTCCATCGATACCCCCATGGCTTTTCTTGCAACTGGATCGGACCAGGCTGCGATGAGGCGCTGCCCATAGTCCACTGCAAAGGCCACCAGGTCTTGGTCTCGGGTTAGATCGCTAAACCTCAGGCTTGGTTCGCCCGATTGTCGCATGCCGAGCAACTCACCCGGACCTCGCTGGGCCAAGTCTCGATTGGCCAGTTCAAAGCCATCGTCGGTCTCGTAGAGCGCCTTCAGGCGCTGCCTGGCCGCCTCGGACAGGGGCTCGTCGAACAACAAAATACAACTGCTCTGGCCAGCACCCCGGCCCACCCGTCCTCGAAGCTGGTGCAGCTGAGCCAGACCAAAACGCTCGGCATGGTCAATCACCATGAGCCTGGCCTGGGGCACATCCACTCCCACCTCGATCACGGTGGTGGCTAACAACACTCGCAGCTCTCCACTGGCAAACCGGGCCATCACCGCCTGCTTGTCCCTCGCTGGCATGCGTCCATGAACCACTCCAAGTCGGTCTCCCAACAAGGGCGCCAGCCAGGCCTGGGTCTCCTCCAGGGCCAATAGGGCTCGCTCGGCGTCCTGCTGCTCTTCAATAACTGGGCAGACCCAGTAAGCCTGTCCATCCTGGGTATCGATGTAGTTCAGCAGACGCTGTGCCAATTCCTCTCGCTTGGACATGGCCATCAGTCGAGTCCGAATGGGCGTGCGACCTGGCGGACGCTCATCGATCACCGAGACATCCAAATCGGCCAGAAAGGTCATGGCCAGGCTCCTGGGAATCGGGGTGGCCGACATGCCAATGGTGTGTGAGACCAGACCATCGACGGTCTCGCGCAAGGCCAGTCTCTGCCCGACGCCGAAGCGATGCTGCTCGTCGACCAGAGCCAGCCCCAGCCTGTGAAAGTTCACTGACTTTTGAATCAAGGCATGCGTACCCACCACCACCTGAGCCCGACCCTCGCTGATCTGAGACAGGGCCTCCCGACGAGCAGCCGCCGGCATGCCCCCTTTGAGCAAGAGAACGCTGACACCCAGTGGGCTCAACCACTCACTGGCTTTCTGATAGAGCTGCTGGGCCAGGATCTCGGTGGGGGCCATGAGAGCAGCCTGCCAGCCTGCCCCGACGGCCTGGGCTGCAGCCAGCACGGCCACTACGGTCTTGCCACTGCCCACATCGCCTTGGATCAGGCGATGGGCTGGACGAGACTGGGCCAAGTCTTGGCTCACCTGCTGCCAGGCCCGCTGCTGGGCGCCCGTCAACTGAAAGGGCAAGGCAGCCAGCAGGCGGTCACACACACCCTGCTGGTCGACCAAAGCGGGGGCCTGCCGAACAGCCCGACGGGCCCTGGCCCGACGCAGTGCGATCTGCTGGGCCACCAACTCGTCGAGCCGAATCCGCCGCCAACACGGCTCTAACTCGGCTGGCCCATGGGCATGAATCGGTGGTCTGTGAAGCGTCTCAATGGCCGTGGGCAAATCGGGTAGCCCCAGCGTCTGTAAGGTCTGCTGATCCAGCCACTCGGCCGGCATGGCACTGGCCAGCGCCTGGGTAATGTGCCGGGAGATGATCGGCTGGCTGAGTCCCTGGGTGGTGGGGTAGATCGAG
>JBMSJG010000115.1:0-4260 GCA_049418645.1 Burkholderiaceae bacterium
AACTGCTCGAACTCGCATGACGCCGGCCGTCTCGTTTCAGGGGGTCGGCAAAGTCTATGGCACTGGCACCAAGGCCTTCTCAGCCCTGACCGATGTCAGCCTGACCATTCAACAGGGCGAGTTCTTTGCGCTCCTGGGCCCCAATGGCGCTGGCAAGACCACCCTGATTGGCATCATGTCTGGCCTGGTGCGCCCTACTCAGGGTAGTGCCCAGGTGATGGGCTTCGATGTGCAGACCCAGGGCCCGCAGGCCCGTCGAGCCTTGGGCGTGGTACCGCAGGAATTGGTCTTTGATCCCTTTTTCACGGTGCGCGAGACCCTGCGAATTCAGTCTGGTTTTTTTGGACTGACCAAAAACGATGACTGGATCGATGAGTGCCTGACAGCACTGGGCTTGCTGGACAAGGCCAATGCCAACATGCGGGCCTTATCAGGGGGCATGAAACGACGAGTATTGGTAGCCCAGGCCCTGGTCCACAGGCCGCCGGTCATCGTGCTCGATGAGCCCACGGCCGGCGTCGACATTGATCTGCGGGAGAGCCTCTGGCGGTTTATTCAAAAACTCAATGGCCAGGGCCACACCATCTTGCTCACCACCCACTACCTGGAAGAGGCCGAGCAGCTCTGCAATCGGGTCGGTTTTCTGAAAAAAGGTCGGCTGGTCGCCGTGCAAGACACCCCCTCCCTGCTGGCCAGTTCCAGCCTGGAGCAGGCCTTTCGACGCATTCTGGCCGATGCCGCCTAAAATAGCGGCATGGTGACTCCACAAGACATTAAAGGCTACATCCAGGCGGGCCTGACCTGCGACCACATCGAAGTCGATGGCGATGGCCATCATTTTGAGGCGGTCATCGTCAGCCCGCTCTTCGACGGCAAGCGGCTGATTGCTCGCCACCAGCTCGTTTATGCCGCCCTTGGCGATCGGATGAAGGCCGAGATTCACGCCCTGTCCATGAAGACCCTCACACCGGCCGAGTGGGCCCAGCAGGCAGCACAGTAGTCAGGCCACTCCTCACGCCCGACGTCAGTTAAACAGTCAGGACACACATGGATCGTTTTCAAATTCAGGGCGGCCTGCCGCTCCAAGGCCAGGTTCGGATTTCCGGTGCCAAGAACGCAGCCCTCCCGATCTTGTGTGCGGCACTGCTCACCGAGGAGCCTCTGGTCATCCACAACGTGCCGCCCCTTCGAGACGTCGGCACCATGCGCAAGCTGTTGGCCGGCATGGGCCTTCAGATCGAAGTGGATGCCCAGGCCATTGATGGTCAAGACAGCCTGACCCTTCGGGCCGACGCGGTCACCAAACTCGAGGCACCCTATGAGCTGGTGAAGACCATGCGAGCCTCGGTCCTGGTGCTCGGACCCATGCTCGCCCGTTTTGGTGAGGCATTGGTGAGCCTGCCCGGCGGCTGTGCCATCGGCCAACGACCAGTCGATCAGCACATTCGCGGTCTGCAGGCCATGGGCGCTCAAATCGAGATCGACCATGGCTTTATCAAGGCCAAGGCCTCCCGCCTAAAGGGTGCCCGCATCACCACCGACATGGTCACGGTCACGGGCACTGAGAACCTGATGATGGCCGCCTGCCTGGCCGACGGCACCACGGTAATCGACAACGCCGCCTGTGAGCCCGAGGTGGTCGACCTGGCCAACTGCCTGATCGCCATGGGCGCAAAGATCACTGGCGCTGGCACCGATCGCATCACCATCCAAGGCGTAGACAGGCTTCACGGAGCGGATTACACCGTCATGCCGGATCGCATCGAGGCTGGTACCTTTTTGTGCGCCGTGATGGCGACCGGCGGGCAGGTCTTTGCCCAGGGAGCCCGTGCCGATCAGATGGGGGCCACCCTCGACAAGTTGCGTGAATCTGGTTTGCAGATCGAGGAGCGGGCTGATGGCATTCTGGCCACCGCCAGCGGCAGGCCCAAGTCGGTCAATGTCCGCACCGCGCCATACCCGGGTTTTGCCACGGACATGCAGGCTCAGATCATGGCGGTGAATGCCATTGCGCAGGGCACCGGCCTGGTGGTGGAGACCATCTTCGAGAACCGTTTTATGCATGTTCAGGAAATGCGCAGGCTAGGGGCCCAGATCGACATCGATGGACACACGGCCGTGGTGAAAGGGGTTGAACAGCTCACTGGGGCTCGCGTCATGGCCACCGACTTGCGCGCATCGGCGGGCCTGGTGATTGCTGGCCTGGTGGCCGATGGGGTGACCGATATCGATCGCATCTATCATTTGGATCGTGGCTACGACCGCATGGAAGAAAAACTCCGGGCCTTGGGCGCCCGAGTCAGCCGCGTAAAGGACAGCACATGATCACCCTGGCACTCTCGAAGGGCCGCATATTTGACGAAACCACGCCGATGCTGGCGGCCATGGGCATTGAGCCCTTGGAGCACCCTGAAAAATCACGCAAGCTGATCCTCGGCACCAACCGACCCGACCTTCGACTCTTGATCGTGCGGGCCAGCGATGTGCCAACCTACGTTCAATATGGGGCTGCAGACCTGGGCATCGCCGGCTCCGATGTCTTGGTGGAGCATGGTGGCGATGGGCTTTACCAGCCCGTAGACCTGGGCATTGCCAAATGCCGCATGAGCCTGTGTGCCGCCCAAGACCTGGACGTTGAGACCATGATCCGTCGTGGGGCCCGTCTGCGGGTCGCCACCAAGTACCTGCAGACCACGCGTCGTTATTTCGCGGACCGCGGCATTCATGCAGACCTCATCAAACTCTATGGCTCCATGGAACTGGCGCCACTGGTTGGTCTGGCCGACGTGATCGTGGACCTGGTCTCGACCGGGGCCACCCTCAAGGCCAACGGCCTGCGCGAGGTTGAAGTCATTGGTCCGGTCTCATCGCGTTTGATCGTCAACCAGGCCTCTCTCAAGCTGCGCTACGATCAGCTGGAACCTCTGGTCCAAGCGTTTGCCCAACAGACAAAGTAAAGCCGTTTATGTCTCAGACTCTCCCGATCACTCGACTCAACACCACCCAGGCTGATTTTCAGGATCGGCTGCGCAGCATGCTCGCCTTCGATGCAGAGCAGGATGAGTCGATCACGACCACCGTCAAAGCCATCCTGGCGGATGTCCGTCAGCAGGGCGATGAGGCGGTGCTGCGATACACCGAGCGATTTGACCGGGTGGCCGCGCAGTCTGTCGCCGAGCTAGAGATCTCGCAGACCGAACTCAAGGCCGCCTTCGATGGCCTGCCGGCCGATCACCGTCAGGCTCTGCAGGCCGCAGCACAGCGCATTCGCAGCTTCCACGACAAACAACGCCAAGAGTCTTGGACCATTCAAGACGAGCACGGCTCAACCCTTGGCCAACGGGTCTCGCCACTCGATCGCGCAGGGCTGTATGTCCCCGGCGGCAAGGCGGCCTACCCGTCCTCGGTCTTGATGAATGCCCTGCCGGCCAAGGTGGCGGGCGTTCCTGAAGTCATCATGGTGGTGCCCACGCCGGGTGGTGAGCGCAACCAGTTGGTGCTAGCCGCTGCTCATTTGGCTGGTGTGGATCGTGTCTTTACAGTTGGTGGCGCCCAGGCTGTGGCTGCTCTGGCCTACGGCACCCAGACCATTCCCGCGGTCGACAAGATTGTTGGCCCCGGCAACGCCTATGTCGCAGAGGCCAAACGCCAGGTCTTTGGCAAGGTGGGCATCGACATGATCGCCGGCCCATCCGAGATCCTGGTCATCTGTGATGGCAAGACCGATCCCGACTGGATTGCCATGGATTTGTTCTCGCAGGCCGAGCACGACGAATTGGCCCAGAGCATTCTGCTCACGCCCGATGCAGCCTATATCGAGGCCGTGCAGGCCTCTATCGATCGACTCTTGCCGGACATGCCCCGCAAGGCCGTGATCCAGACCTCGCTCACCAATCGGGGCCTGTTGATTCAGACCCGTGATCTGGATGAGGCCTGTCAGATTGCTTCACAGATTGCCCCTGAGCACCTTGAGGTCTCCACCGACAACCCCGAGCAGTGGGTGCCCAAGATTCGCCATGCTGGGGCGATTTTCATGGGCCGCTACGCCTCTGAGTCCATCGGTGACTACTGTGCGGGACCCAACCATGTGCTGCCGACCATGCAGACGGCGCGCTTTTCATCGCCGCTTGGGGTCTACGACTTCCAAAAGCGCACCTCGCTCATCAATGTCTCCGAAGCCGGGGCGCAGGTGCTGGGCCGGGTGGCCTCGACACTGGCCTGGGGGGAGCACCTGCCGGCCCACGCCCGCGCCGCCGAACT
>JBMSJG010000116.1:0-4201 GCA_049418645.1 Burkholderiaceae bacterium
AGCGCCGCCAGGGCAATGCCCATGTTGCCGGCCAGATTGTTCCAGCCAATCACCAAACCAGGCTTGACCGCATGACGCAGCAGCATGGGAATGCCCACGGGGTGATAGATGGAGGCAAACAATCCCATCAGCGTCAAGGCAGCAGCGATCTGCCAGGCGTTCTGGGTCAGTGCGACCAGTCCACAGCTCGCTGCCAGTCCAAAGAAATACAACACCATCATTTTTCGCCGGCCCCACAGGTCACCGAGTCGGCCCGATGGAATCGATCCCAGTCCAAACATGAGAAAGGCACCAGCCGTGTAGGGCATCAGGTCCTGCCAATTGGTAAAGCCAAATTCAATGGCGATGACGCTGACAGCCGAGGCAAAGATCAGCAGGACCAGGTGGTCTAGGGTGTGGGCTGCGTTGAGCAGCAGGCTGGTGGATTGGTTCATGTGGTAAGGCCAGATTCCTTTTGCAGCAGTTGATCCCACTGGTCCATGGCCTTGAGAAGGTCGGCCTCTAGCGACTCTAACTGGGATTGAAGCTTGGGTACTGATTCGGGATCTTGCTTGTAAAGCAGGGGATCCGCAAGACGAGACTGTATTTGGTTAAGCGTGGCTTCCAGTTCCTCGATCTGGCCCGGCAGGCTCTCCAAGGCGGCCCGCTCCTTGTTGCTGAGCTTGGCCTTTGGCTTGTCCGGTGTTGCCGTTGTGACTGCTCCTCCCGATGATGAGGACCCAACGGCGCCAGCCATGCCGATGCCGGTAACAGACTTGCTGTCTGGGGACTTTGAGTCGGCCAGACCTCTGGCGGCCAGCATGCGCTGGCGTTGGATCAGATAGTCGTCATAGCCACCCTCGTACTCTTGCCAGCGCCCATCACCCTCATAGGCCAGCAGGCTGGTCACCACCCGGTCGACAAAGGTGCGGTCGTGGCTGACCAGAAACAGGGTGCCGGTGTAATCCACCAGCAGTTGCTCGAGCAACTCCAGGGTCTCGATGTCCAGGTCGTTGGTAGGCTCGTCTAGCACCAGAACATTGGCGGGTCTGGCAAATAGCCTGGCCAGCAGCAGCCGATTGCGCTCGCCACCTGAGAGACTCTTGACGGGTGAGCCTGCGCGCTCAGGCGCAAACAGAAAGTCCCCAAGGTAGCTCTTGACGTGTTTTTTTTCGTCGCCAATCTCGATCCAGTCGCTACCCGGGCTGATCGTGTCCTCCAGGCTGGCCTCCAAATTCAGGCCTTCGCGCATCTGATCAAAGTAGGCCACCTGAATCTTGGTGCCGAGTCGAATCTGTCCTTGGTCTGGTGCGAGCTGACCCAGGATCAGCTTGAGCAGTGTGGACTTGCCCGCTCCGTTGGGACCCATCAGGCCGATCTTGTCCCCGCGAAGCACGGTCAGGCTGAAATCACGCACCACGGTCTTGTCACCGAATCGCTTGCAGACATCCTGAAGCTCGGCCACCAGTTTGCCGCTTCGCTCACCCTTGGAGAGGTTTAGGTTGACCTGGCCCATTTGGTCTCGTCGAGAGGCATGCTCGGCCCGCAGGACTTTGAGCCTCTCCAGCCGGGCCACACTCTTGGTCCGCCTGGCCTCCACGCCCTTGCGGGACCAGACCTCTTCCTGGGCCAGCAATTTATCCGCTCGTGCGTTGGCCAAGGCCTCAGCGGCGAGTTCTTCATCTCGCTGGCGCTCGTAGTCTGCAAAGTTGCCCGGATATTTTTTAAGCTGACCCCGATCCAGGGCCAGGATGCTACTGGCCACACGATCCAGGAAACGCCGGTCGTGGGTGATGAAGACCATGGCGCCTTTGAACGCCAGCAGCAGTTCCTCGAGCCATTCGATGGATTGGACGTCGAGATGGTTGGTGGGCTCGTCGAGCAGCAGGACATCGGGATTGGTCACCAAGGCCTGGGCCAAGGCCACTCGCTTTTTGAGGCCACCGGAGAGTTCGCCGATTCGGCTTGCGGGGTTGAGTCCCAGCCTGGCCATGGTCTGCTCCACGCGCTGCTCCCACTGCCAGCCATCGGCGGCGTCGAGCGCTGACTGCAACTCATCCAAGCGATGGTGTGCCAGTGGGTCATCGCGCTGGCTCACCTGGTGACCAAGGGCCTCGTACTCGGCCCGAAGCGCCTGCACGCGGGTGAGGCCCTGGCTGACGGATTCAAAGACGGTGTGGCTGGGGTCTAGCGTGGGCTCTTGGGCCACGTAGGTGATGCGCAGGTCTTGGGCGACCTGCAGACGGCCATCATCCAGGTGTTCCAGGCCGGCGAGGATCTTGAGCAGCGAAGACTTACCCGTGCCGTTGCGACCAATCAGGCCAATGCGCTCCTGGCTTTCAAGAGCAAAGCCGGTTCGATCGAGCAGGGCCACATGGCCGAAGGCCAGCTGGGCCTCGGAGAGGGTGACTAAAGACATGGCGAATTATGTCAGGCCCACTGCAGGGGCAGGGCGGTCTTGTACTTCACCTGCTTGAGCGCAAAGCTCGAGCGGATTTTCTCGACGCTGGCAATCGGTGTGAGTTCTTCCAGAATAAATTTCTCAAGCGCTGGCATGTCGGGTACCACCACTCGAATCAGATAGTCCGAGTCGCCGGTCATCAGGTAGCACTCCATGACCTCGTCGTGGCTCTGGATGCGTTTCTCGAAGTTGGTGAGGGCCTCACGGCTCTGGGCCTTGAGGCTGATGTTGATAAAGACATTGAGGTGCAGCCCCACGGACTGCGCATGGACCAGGCTGACTGTTTTCTGAATCACCCCGGACTGGCTGAGTTGTTTGACGCGCGCCAAGCATGGAGATGGCGACAGGTTGACCTGCTTGGCCAGGGCGACATTGGAGAGGCTGGCATCGGTCTGCAGGGCCTCGAGGATTCTCAGATCCACTCGATCTAGGCGGTTTCCGGTGTTTTTCATGCTGATTAAACCTTTTTAAGAAGCACAATATGCTTTGATAAGGCCTTTTATACCTTATATTTGGTATCAAATGTCGTTTTGGCTTGGCTATTGTTCTGTTTATGCAAAACGACATCGACCTGCAAGAAACCCAAGAGTGGCGCGAGGCCTTTGCCAGCCTGGTGGCCCAGGCCGGCCCGGATCGGGCGCGTTTCATCCTGGATGAACTCAGCAGCCAGGCCAATGGCCTGCGCCTGGGCTGGCGGCCTTCGGCTGTGACGCCCTACGTCAACACCATCTCGGTGGATGAGCAGCCGGTCTTTCCAGGCGATCTGGATCTGGAGCAGCAGCTCGCCAGCCTCATGCGCTGGAATGCCCTGGCCATGGTGGTTCGGGCCAATCGACTCACCGGGGAGTTGGGTGGCCACATCGCCAGTTATGCCAGTGCGGCTGACTTGTTCGAGGTCGGCTTTAACCACTTCTGGCGGGCCGGTCGTCAGGGCGATCTGGTCTTCATGCAGGCTCACAGTGCACCAGGTGTCTATGCCCGTGCTTATTTAGAAGGTCGCCTCACCGAGCACGACCTGTCGTTCTACCGGCGCGAGCTTGCGGCCCAGAAGGCCGTTGCGCTCGGAGAGGTGCCCGCTGGCACCCGAGGCCTGTCGAGCTACCCACACCCTTATCTGATGCCGGACTTCTGGCAGTTCCCCACGGCCTCGATGGGCTTGGGCCCGGTGCAGTCCATCTACCAGGCCCGCTTCATGCGCTACCTGACCGATCGTGGTCAGCATGACTGCAGTGGTCGCAGGGTCTGGGGCATTTTTGGCGACGGCGAGATGGACGAGCCCGAGAGCATGAGCGCGCTCACCATGGCCGCTCGAGAGGGCCTGGACAACCTGACCTGGGTGGTCAACTGCAATCTGCAACGTCTGGATGGTCCGGTTCGCGGCAACGGCCGCATCATCGACGAACTCGAGACCCTGTTCGTCGGCGCCGGCTGGCGTGTGATCAAGCTCATCTGGGGCAGTGACTGGGACGGACTCTTTGCAAGAGACCATGCCGGCGTGCTGACCCAGGCCTTGGGACAGACTGTCGATGGTCAGATGCAGACCTTCGCGGCCAAGGATGGCCGATACAACCGGGAGCATTTCTTCGGTCAACATCCAGCGCTGGCCGCACTGGTCCAGGGCATGACCGACGAACAGATCGATGGCCTCAAGCGTGGTGGTCACGACATGGTCAAGATCTATGCCGCCTACGCTGCAGCCATTCAGACCAAAGGCCAGCCAACGGTCATCCTGGCCCACACCAAAAAAGGCTATGGCATGGG
>JBMSJG010000117.1:0-4150 GCA_049418645.1 Burkholderiaceae bacterium
CTCAACCTGTTTGCTCGGATGCAGTCTGGGTTTCCGATTCTGCCGCTGGTCACACCACATGCACGATTTCAGCCCATCTACATCGGAGACCTGGTCACTGCCATGACCAGCTGTATCGACCGACCGGAGACCGTCGGCAAAATCTATGAATGTGCAGGGCCAGAGGTGCTGAGCCTCTATGAGATCGCCTATTGGGCGGGGCACTATGCCAATTGCCGAAAACCCATTCTGGCACTGCCAGACAGCATGGCCTGGCTACAGGCAGTCATCATGGAGAGACTCCCGGGCCGGCCTTTGCTGAGCCGAGACAACCTGGCTTCAGCCAGTCAGCCCAATGTGGCCAGTGGGCCCATGGACCCCGTCCTCGGCATCTCTCAGCCCATCGGTCTTCACACCGTTGCCCCACAATTTCTAGGACAGGCTCAGGCCAACCGACTGCTGCATCGACGCAGCCGGCATCTGGCCCGTCAACAGCCGGTTGATCGATAGGCGGACTGCCGTGGCGATGGATCCGATCTCGGCCATCTTAGAGTCCCTGGCCCCGGATCGATCCGATCGCTACACCGCCCGGCTACCCAGCACGGCAAGGCTGTTCTGTGTCGGGGGTGCAGTCAGAGACGCCTTGCTGGGTGAGCCCAGTGCAGATCGGGATTATTTGGTGGTGGGCTGCCGCCCAGAACATTTGTTGACCGCTGGTTTTACGCCGGTCGGGAAAGACTTCCCGGTTTTCCTGCACCCGACTAGTCATGCGGAATACGCCCTCGCAAGAACCGAGCGAAAGACGAGTCGGGGCTACCAGGGGTTTGTCTTTCAGGCTGATGAGTCGGTCACGCTCGAAGAGGACCTGGCCAGGCGTGACCTCACCATCAATGCGCTGGCCGTCGATGAACACGGCGTCCTGCATGATCCCTACGGTGGCCTGGTCGATCTTCATGCCAAGAGACTGCGACATGTCAGCCCAGCCTTCGAGGAAGACCCTGTCAGGCTGATTCGTCTGGCTCGATTTCTCGCAAGGTGGCCTGACTTCACCGTGGCCAGCGAGACCCGAGCACTGTGTGAAGCCATGGTCTCCAAAGGAGAGGTCGACAGCCTGGTTCCAGAGCGGGTGTGGCAGGAACTGCTCAAGGGGCTGCAGTCCCCAAAGCCTTCTGCCATGGTGAGCTTCCTGGTGGAGACCGGTGCCTGGGCTCCCATCGTTCAGACGCCACCGCGGTCGGCCAAGCAGCGGCCCATGCTCGACGCGATGGCCAACGCGAGGATGGAGGGTCCCGTCTTGGCCGGCTGGCTTTTGGCCGATGGGGCCGGACAGCTCACCAAAGTTCTCCCCAAATCCGCGCAGCAATGGCAGGGGTTCTTTGTCAGCCAGGGTCCAGAGGCCTTGGCTCAGCTGGTCCAACAACTGATGGCCAGCGAGGCCGTCTTAGACCCCACTGAGCGAGACAGCGTCATCGAGGATCTGGCTGTGAGTGGCGTCCAATGGCTTACTCGCTATGACCTCTTTCGAAGACCCGAACCCCTGGATCAGATGGTCGGTCTGGTGATCATCATGGGTCTGGTCGAGCCGGCCTGTGCCCGTTTGCTGTCCAAACAACTGGAGACGGTCGCCAGGGCACCAATGGGACCGGCCGCACAAGCTGCCGCGACCGCTGGTGGAGACATCAAGGCCGCGGTCTTACAGGCGCGGCTTGCCCTGCTGCGCCAGACTTTGAAATCGTCATCACCAGAAAAGACTGCCCCATCGCCGCATCCGAGAGCAGCGTCTGAAGACCCGCCAGCTGACGAAGCTTGACCGGATCGTTGGGCACCTGACCGGCCTGCTGGCCGTCACTGAACAAATGGTGCTGCGCCATTTCCAACACACCCTGCTCTAAAAGCCAGTCCGCCTGTGTCTGCAGGCTGATCTGACCACTGCTATGAGGCGCTAGGGCCTGGTGCAGGGCCGCGAAGTCCACATGGGCCGTGAGGTCCATCTGGCCCGGCTGATCCAACAAAGCCTGCCAGTCATCGACCCGCCTGTGCCGCAAATGCCCCACCAAGGTGCCTCTGGATCGATCTGCGTGGTCCAACTCGACTCGCTCGTAGCCATAGTCAAGAATCAAGCACTCTCCCCAGTCCAGACCCTGGAGCAGACTGGTCGCCCAAGGCATGAGCCAGGGTGACCACTCTCCCTGGTGACCCGGCTGCCAATCTGGCAAGTCCGGGCGGGCCTGCCGGTACTCTAAATGCCGATCTCTCACCGCCCGTTCAAGCGACTTGCTTGCAGGCCTGCTCTGCCAGGTTAGTTGCCCTTGGTCGCAGCCAACACCCCATTCCAACACCGAATGTTCAAGGCCGCGCCATTCAAATCGCTTCACCGGCAAGGCATCGGCCACCTCGTTGGCCAGCACAAGGCCAGCGCGTGAGCCCTGGTAGGACGACCAGGTCACACGCTCGACGATGGACTGGGCCTCAACCGCTCCCAATGCCTGACTTAGTTGGGTCTGAATGGTCTGTCGTTGAAGTTCTACCAAGGCCGGACTCACCTCAACCAGCTCGTAACGACTGGGCAGGACCCCGGACCGCGCCAACGCCATCAGACACTCAGCGGCCAGCTGACCGTTGCCCGCGCCAAATTCTGTGATCGACAACTCATCGGGGTTGTGACCCATGGCGAGGGCCTTGGCCCGCAGGTTATGAAAGGTCTGGGCGAGCACCATACCTAGCCATGGACCGAGCATGGGCGCTGTGACGAAGTCACCGCGGCTGCCAAAGGGGCCCTGTGGCTGATCAGAGGATCGGGCTCGGCTGTAGTAGCCCTCTAGCGGGTGGGTGAGAGCCAACTCCATAAATTGATCAAAGCCCAGCCAACCCTCCTGAGCCTGGGCCAGCGCCATCAATTCATCGATGAGGCTTGTACGCATGCTGGGAGGGTATCAAAGCTACACTTGCGCCATGGCATTCGATCCCTCCAAAGGCTTGGCCTTGATCACCGGCGCTGGTCGGCGTCTTGGCGCGGACATCGCCCAGGAACTGGCACGGCAGGGTTGGGCCGTGGCCCTGCACTGTCATCGATCACAGCACGAGGCCGATGCCCTGGCTGCCAGCATCAACCGCATCGGTGGCCTGGCCCGCGTCTACACCGCCGACCTCGATGACTTGGCTGGCCAGAGAGCCGGGCTGTCGTTCGGGGGCCCAAGAGACTGGCTGGCCAGCATCGAGACAGACCTGCAACAGCCTATTCGGCTCCTGGTCAACAACGCCAGCCGCTTCCAGGTGGACACGCCAGCCGATGCCAGCGGGGCTGCTTTGCTGGCGCACTACCAGACCAATCTGGTGGCCCCCATGCTGCTGACCCAGGCGCTTTTTGAGTTGCGAAGGGGTGAACGGGATCAGGTCCAGCAAGACGGCTGCAGGCCAGCTGCCTGCGTGGTAAACCTCCTGGACCAGAAACTTGAAAACCTGAACCCAGATTTTTTTTCTTACACACTATCGAAGGCCGCTCTGCTCACCGCGACCACCCTCATGGCCAAGTCCTTTGCCCCCGTCTTACGGGTCGTTGGCGTCTCCCCTGGCATCACGCTGCCGTCCGCTGATCAGACCGTGGCGGAATTTGAGCGGGCTCACCGAATGACGCCCTTGGGGGCCTCCAGTACACCCCAGGATATTGCACAGGCCATCGCCTGGCTGGCCGGTGCCCGAGCCATCACAGGGGTTAACCTATTGGTCGACGGTGGCCAGCACCTGATTCCCTCTGACCGTGATGTGATGTTTCAAATCCGATGACTGCACTCCTAGACCCCCGACTCTCCGACTGTCGCCGCATTTTTCTTCAGGAGTTCTCCTTGGAGGCTTCGATCGGCTTTCATGATTTCGAGAAAGAGGCCCGGCAGCGCATCCTGGTGAGTGTCGAGCTCTTTGTCCCCAAGCAAGTATCCAGTTCCAGCCGGGATGATGTTCAGGATGTCGTGGATTACGACTTTATTCGGATGGGCGTTCACAAGCTCACCCATAGCCGCCATTACAACCTTCAGGAAACCCTGATCGACGACATTGTCCGGCTATGTTTTGAGCCACAAGGCGTTCGAGCGGTCCGGGTCACCACCCAGAAGCCGGATGTCTATCCAGACTGCCAAACGGTTGGCATCGAGGTGTTTGAATGGCGACCCAGCTA
>JBMSJG010000118.1:0-4138 GCA_049418645.1 Burkholderiaceae bacterium
CAGGCCAGCGTCTCGGTTCAGCAAGGTGAGACTGGCCCGGGCGGATTGGTGAAGGTGCAGCAGGGCGCCAACCTAGACGGCGTGATTCGTGCCCTGAACATGCTCGGCGCCAAGCCAGCCGATCTGATGTCCATCCTGCAGGCCCTGAAGGCCTCTGGGGCCCTGAAGGCGGACCTGGAGATCATCTAGACATGGCCAGCCTTAACAACAACACCGTCAACCTGAACGTCTGGGACTTAAGCGGCCAGCAGGCGGCAGCTGAGCGCCTGCGCAAGTCTGGTGACGAGAGGGCCCAGCTGCAGCACGCCGCCAAAGGCTTTGAGCAGATCATGATTCGCAAAATGTTGGAAGTAGCCCGCGAATCCAGTTGGGATCCGAAGTCAGGTGAGCAGAAGAGCTATCAAAAGATGGGCGATGACCAACTCGCTGCCGCCATCTCGAACATGGGTGGTTTTGGCATGGCCGATGCCCTGGTCAAGCAGATGATGGGTCAGATTGAGGCGGCCCGAAAGGGTCAGATCGCCATGAACACTCGGGATCAGGCGTCTCAAGACACGTCCGCAGCGCCTCCCGCTGGGCTTAATGCAAAGCCCGATTCTGCCGTTAACAGATCGAATAACTAAGGCGAACGTCTATGGCCGGCCCCTCCATCTTTAATACCGCCTACGCCGGGCTTCAGGCTGCTCAGGCTGGCCTGCTGGTCACCTCTCAAAACATCTCTGGCGCCTCGGTTGAGGGCTATACCCGTCGGGACGCCTCGGCCATCATCAACCGTCTGGCACCGCATACGGCTACCGCCACCGGTACGGGCTTTTCCCCTGAGGGCTTTATTCGAGATTACTCGCGGTTGCTGGAAAACCAGCGGCTGGGTCAGCAGGGCAAATACGCCTATTCCGATACCTTGGTGCAGACCACCGCGGCCCTGGACAAGCTGGTGGCCGACGAGAGCAATTCGATTGCCACGGTCATTTCTGAATTCTTTGACGCAGCCGGCCAGATGGTGGGTGATCCCACCAGCCCAGCCTACCGGGCCAACCTGGCCCACAAGGCCGAGATGGTCAGCCAGCGCATTGTGGGTCTATCAGAGACTCTTTCCAGAGTGGACGGTGATGCCCGCAAGGCGCTAGAGACCACCCTGGCCGAGGCCAATGCCTACACCGAGCAACTGGCCCAGGTGAATGCCAAGATCAAAGAGGGCACCGCGGCCGAGGCGGGCATTGGCCCAGCGCCTGAATACCTGGATGAGCGTGATCGTTTGCTGATGCGCCTGCAGAAGTTGGTGGGCGGCCAGACCGTGATCAACACCGACCAGACTGCCACTCATTACATGAACGGCATTCCTCTGGTCGAGGGCAGCATTGCCAACAAGTTCAATGTGGTGAACACCGAAGGCAACATCGACAACCTAAAGATCACCTTCACCAGCTACACCCAGGCCTCGATCAACGAGGCCAAACAGGTCAACCGCATCTACAACCAGACCACCCAGACCGTTGCTACTGACATGTTCAGCGGTGGCCAGGCTGGTGCCTACGTCAAACTGATTCGCGACTTCCTGCCCGATGTGAACCGTCGGCTAGACGCCGTGGCCATTGGCCTGGTCAAGACCGTCAACGAGATCAGCCCGAACCCGGTCTTTGGATTCCGCGTGGCCACCGGCAACCTGGTTAGCAACACGACGGTGGATGAATACGTCAAAGACATTCCGACGGTGAACGGAGCCTCGGGTATTTACAACATTCGGGACAAACTCAATCCAACGAACTCTGAGTATGTTCCTGGTCTGGCCGAGCTCCGAGCAGCCAACTTCATTTCAGTCGCCCCCCAGAATGCCGACGACTGGCAGATCACCGGCGACCAGGCCTTTGCCCTAGAGGCCAAGCGCAGCACCTTTGCCGATCCTGTGGCCGACATCGTGGCCACCGTGGGTTCTCAGATTGCCACCTGGACCAACAACCGCAATGCCGACAAGTCGGTCATGGAGATCCTGAACACCCGTCGGGAAGAGATCTCCGGGGTGAACCTGGACGAAGAGGCCGCCAACATGGTCAAGTTCCAGCAGCTCTATGCGGCCTCTAGCAAGATCATCCAGACCGGCAACGAGATGTTCCAGACCCTTTTGAGCATGGTCTCTCGATAAGGTGATCAGACATGCGCATTAGCAGCCAACAACTTCTGAACGCCAGCATCCGGGCCATCCAAGACCAGTCGGTCGAGGCCATGAAGTGGCAGGACCAGATCTCGAGCGGCAATCGTTACAACGCGGCCTCTCAGGGCATGGTGGCCTTGGCGCGTGGTGTTGAGATCGCCTTCGATCAGTCCAAGTTCAAGATGCTCAAGGCCAATCAGGATTTTGTCGCCACACGCATGGCCATGGCCGATGCGCAGCTGGGCAGCATGATCGACAGCATGGGTGTCATCAAAGAGGCGGCTGATCAGGCTGTGAATGGCAGTCTGGGACCTTCAGGCCTAGCCGCTCTGGCCGCCAAGGCGCGCACAGCCTACGAGGCTCTGGCGCAAATGGCCGTGGCCACCAATGCCAACGACGAGCGTATTTTGCTGTCCGCTGATACGCCAGCAAGGCTGTCACAGCCCAAGACCACGGTGTCTTCGCCTGTTGGTACGACGACTTCGGCCACCATCGCCAACGATGCCGTCTTTGAGTTTGGCGGTGAGTATGAGGTGACCTTTGTCACCGATAGCACCACGGGCCGATTGGGGGCCCGGCTGCAGATCAACAGCAAAGGGCCAGCTGATACCGCCAACTCTAGAGATCTAGACGACGACAGCTCTGCTCCTGAGACCTATTTTCTAGGGACACTGACGACCGTTGGGACGGGTGCGAGCGCGCGCACGACAGTGCACTTCCCTCAGCAAGAGGGGAGATTTTTTAATCTTGACCTGGCGTTGGTCGGTGAGCCGTCTACCGCAACGAGCATCAGCTGGCAGGCCAATCCAGTTCAGGTCCGTCTGAACGGTGACTCACGCATTCACACGCCAGGCGCCTATCAGGTCGAGATCTCCAAGGGCGATCAGTTCTTAAACGGCGACTTCGATGGCTCAGACACAGTCTCTTATGAGGCCGGGCTCGCTACCACCTTGGGATGGGAGGCCACTCTTGGGGCTGGTGACAACATCGCGCTGTCGACTGACACCAGTACGAATCTGGGGGCTTCGCTTAAGGTTACGACTGCGGCACCAGGCCTCAATAGCACCGGCAACGGCCCCACCGTGGTCGGGACAGAGACGGTGACGCTGGAGGCCGGCGACACTGTGTCCTTTAATTGGCGGGCTGAGAGCGATGCCAAGTACGACGCCAACGTCAAACTTCGGAACACAGTAACCGGCGAGGAGATCTCCTTACTGGACGTCACTGCTCTGGCGAACGCAGGCACGACGGATTGGGCCCGTGCCACGAGTGCTGCGATCACCGCTGATCAGGCCGGCACTTATGAGTTAATTATCTCGACTGGTGTCGTCACGACGACCATCGATGGCACCGCAGATTTCTACATCGACGACATCCGCACCAGCTCAACCGCAAACCAAATCACCAAGGCCACGCTCATCAAAGATGGCGCCGTGGTCGACACCATCACCTCTGGCGATGGCATTCGCTACGACAGCGCCACCAAGATCACCAGCCTGGACTTTGGGGACAGCACCACAGATCCCACCTCTTACTACAACCTGGGCTACACCATAGTCGGTGACCCCGTTAACCTGCGGTCTACCGATCGCATTTCGGTCACGGTGGGTCAGTCGCTTAAGCAGATCGAGATCGAGCCCGGCGTCTGGGTAGACGAGGGCATTAGCTTTCGCGATGCCCTGGGTCAGGGCCAGAGCCCGTCTCGTGATGTCTTGGCTGCAGCCTTGGCCGTGGTCCAAAGACTGGAAGCGGCTGGCGAGACTGGCGTGCTGGCCGACGGCTTTGGTACCAGTGTGGAAAACCTCAAATCCTCGACTGATCAACTCGTCAAATACCAGGTCCGGGCCGGCCTGATTGGCAATCGAGTCGATGCAGCCAAGGACGCCCTGGAGGTCAAGTCCACCGAGCTCGAGGCCTATCGCTCTCGTTTGTTGGATACTGACATTGCTGAGGCTTCCGCCGGCCTAGTCAGGACCCAGACCCTGCTCG
>JBMSJG010000119.1:0-4027 GCA_049418645.1 Burkholderiaceae bacterium
CCGCTGGTCTGGGGATCGGTGAGCAGGGTCTTGGCTGCTGCTGGTAGGTCTGCCGCCAGACCGACCTCATGGCCGTAGGCGGCCCAATTTCGTTCAGAGGCACCGGTCAGGCAGCCCTGGTTGATCAGGTCTTCCACCCCGGTGACGCTTGGAATGGCAGACCAATGCAACTGGGCCGACAGGCCGCTGCCCTTGGCCACCTCTAGCAAATGGCCAGCCAGGCCAAAGCCGGTGACGTCGGTCATGGCATGGACGCCGTTGCGCTGCGCCAACATGGCACCGGGCTTGTTGAGCTTGGTGGTCAAGCCAATCATGGTTTGATAGCCAGCCTGGTCCAGCACCCCTTTTTTGAGGGCGGCCGAGAGAACACCCACGCCCAAGGGCTTGGACAGAATGATGTCATCCCCGGCACGGCCGGCCGCGTTGCGCCGGATGTGATCCGGATGGGCCAGACCCAAGGCCACCAGGCCGTAAATGGGCTCTACCGAGTCAATGGTGTGACCGCCTGCGATGGGAATGCCCGCCTCCTTGCAGACCGACTGCCCGCCGGACAGGATGGCACCGATGGTTTCTTTAGAGAGCACCGAGATGGGCATGCCCACAATGGCCAGGGCCATGATGGGCTTGCCTCCCATGGCATAGACATCCGAGATGGCGTTGGTCGCGGCAATTCGGCCGAAATCAAACGGATCGTCGACGATCGGCATGAAAAAGTCGGTGGTGGCGATCAGGGCCAGGTCCGGCGTCAGCTGATAGACAGCCGCATCGTCGGCCGTATCAATGCCCACCAATAATTCCGGGGGAACTGGCAGGGCGATGGTGGTCTGAAGGATTTCAGACAGCAGGCCGGGGGCGATTTTGCAGCCACACCCCCCACCATGGGACAGGCTGGTGAGTCTTGGTTCTGAAGAAGTCGGGTTCATAGGGGTCTATTAGGGGGCACAGGGACTATTTTGGTGCGCAAAGGGGGGCAAATCGAAGGGTTGGTGTTGTATAGTTGGATTTGTAACAATTTTCACGTTTTTGCATCTCAAACAAGAACATATCAGGATGCCCTCAGGAAGGAGTTTTGAATGAAATCCCTCGTCGTCGCAGCACTCGCTGCTCTCGCTCTCGCTGGTTGTGCAACCCAACAGACCGCCATGTCAGATGCCGACAAAGCCAAGGCCGCTGATGCCGCCAAGGCCAAAGCTGCCGCTGATGCGCTGGAACTCGCCAAGAAGCGCCTGGCTGGCGTTGAGTCGGCTGTCTACTTTGATTTCGACAAGTTCGACATCAAGAAGCAGTACCACGGCACCATTTCTGCCTACGGCAACTACCTGTCGCTCGACAAGGCTGCCAAGGTCCGTATCGAGGGCAATGCCGACGAGCGTGGCACGGTTGAGTACAACCTGGCTCTGGGCAATCGCCGCGCAGAGGCCGTTAGCATTGGCCTGCAGGCCTTGGGCGCTGATGGCAAGCGCATCGAAACCGTGAGCAACGGTGAAGAGAAGCCCCGCAACACGGGCAAGACGGAAGCCGCTTATGCGGAGAACCGTCGTGCTGATCTGCTCATCTACAAGTAAGCAGAATCAGGCCTTCGCAAAAAAGCCCGCTCTTGAGCGGGCTTTTTTCATGGATGCGACGGTCCGTTTCGCCCGATCAAGCCAACTCGGTAAGCTCGTAGTGGGTGGTGATCTCTGCGGTCATGCCCAGCATCTTGGTGGCCGAGCAGTACTTGTCGTGGGAGAGCGAGATCGCCCGCTCGACCAGGTTGGCCTTGAGGTTGCGCCCACTGATCCGGAAGGTCAGCACGATTTTGGTGAAGACCTTGGGGTCTGTCTCGGCGCGTTCGGCCTGTGCGCTGACGGTGCAGCCCTGGATGTCCATGCCACTTTTGCGCAGAATCAGGACCACGTCGTAGGCTGTGCAGGCGGCGCTGCCAGACAGGACCACCTCCATGGGGCGAGGCCCCAGGTTTCGGCCGCCCCCATCGGGAGCACCATCCATCACAAAGGCATGGCCTGACCCAGTCTCTGCCACAAAGGACATGGTGTCCGAACCGGTCCAGCGAATCAGCGTTTCCATTCGTTGTATTCCTATGAAAGTAGGCGGGTGATCCGTTAACATGCCAGACATGCCCAGCCCATATCTTGACCCATCCAATGCGCACCTAAAGGCCGCAGGCCAGAGATTACAAGATGCGCGACTGGCCCAGGATATTTCCGTGGATGCGGTCATGCGCGAACTCAAGGTGACCCGCATGCAGATTGCGGGAATCGAGTCTGGCAATCCCAAGAGTTTTTACAACGAGAATTTCTTCGTCGATCTTCTCAAGCGCTATGCCCGCCTGTTGAATTTCTCAGAGGCGGCCATTGCCAAGATGGTCTCGCCGCCGGTGGTCGAGGTGGTGAAGCCGGCCGAGCCCCTTGAGGAGCCGACAGCGGCTTCGGCCGCGATGTCGTCGGAGCCGGCAGCCTCGACACTAGAAGACGTCCAGCCAGTCATGCCCCCGCAGGCCTCCATCCAGACGGCCCCCCATGATGCAGATGGGGGGGCTGATGACACCCTTGCCACCGACCAGGATGGCAGCGCCCTGGTTGAATCCGAGACCCCCCGAACCAGGACGGTATCGCGGCTGCTTGGCGTCTTGGCCGTGATGGTTCTGGTGGGCGTTGGCGTTGCCGTGGGACTTCAGATGACCGAGTCCAACACGCCCGCACCGGTTGTGTCTGTGCCGACCACTACCGCGCCCCCAGCAGCCCCGGCTGATGGTGGCGCTGGTCCCGCTGGCCCTGCCGGTCTTGCTGCCGACGCAGCTAAACCCCAATCCTCTGAGGCGCCTGCAGCCAATGCGACGAGCTCGGCACCAACGGCGGCTGCGCCATCGCCCGTGCCAGCTGCTGCCCCAGTCAAGCCAGACGTCGTCAAGCCGCAGCCGGCCAAGTCACCCGAGACCAAGCCAGCGCAGACCTCAGCCCCAGAGCCAAAGAAGACCGACGATGGGCAGGCCACTGCCAAGAGCATCGTCGATACGCCCATGACCCTGACAGCCAAGCAAAAAAGTTGGATCTGGGTCCGCGATGCCAGCGATCAAGTGCGTCAGTTTGGCGTGGCGCAGGGACAGACGGTCAAGTTCGACCAGCTGCCCATCTTCATTGTGGTTCACGATCCCTCTGTGTTTGAGGTGGTGATCGGCAACAAGTCAGTTTCGCTGGCTCGCAACGCCGAAGACCGAAACGTGGCGCGTCACACGCGCACCGACCTGATCAATTTCTCCAAGCAGTAGGCCCTTGCCCATCTCTCCTGCTCAGACAGCGATGCTGTTTGTGTCGCTCTCGGCGATCTGGGGCGCTTCTTTTCTGTTTTTAAGGCTGTCCGTGCCAGACCTCGGCAGCTGGCTGGTGGCCTTGCTTCGGGTCTTGCTGGCTTTTATGGCCTTGGGGCTGGTGGGATTGGTCTGGCGCTTGCATCGGATGCGGGTCCCAGTGCCCTGGCAGCGCTTTGCCATGATTGGCCTGCTCAACAGTGCCATTCCATTTGCCCTGTATAGCTATGCCGCCCAGTCGATGCTGGCGGGCTACATGGCGATTCTCAATGCGCTGGTCCCCATGTGGGCTGGGTTGTTGGCGGTGGTGATCTTGAGGGAGCCACTTCGCCTGACCCTGGTCTTTTCAGTGGCTCTGGCCATGACGGGCATTGTGGTGCTGGTGGGATGGAGCCCGGTGGACATGACCACGGGTTTTCTGTTGGCGGCCTTGGCCTGCGTCGGTGCAACGATCTGCTATGCGATCGCAGGTATCTTGACGCGGCGCTGGTTGGATGGGGTCTCGTCTTTTCAGAGCGCACTCTACAGCCTGGCCTTCGCATCGGCGGCCTTGTTGCCCTTCGGACTGATGCAACTCCCACAGGCCCAGTTCACCCTGAAGGCCAGTCTGGCAGTCCTTGCGGTGGCCTTGCTCTGCTCGGCCTTTGCCTACCTCTTGTTCTTTCGCTTGATTCAGGCGGTGGGACCGACCAAGGCCACGACCGTGACCTTCATGATCCC
>JBMSJG010000120.1:0-4021 GCA_049418645.1 Burkholderiaceae bacterium
GGCGACATCGTGGGTGATCACACCGTCTTGTTTGCAGGGCAGGGCGAGCGCATTGAGATCACCCACAAGTCTTCGTCCCGGGCCACCTATGCCCAGGGTGCTGTCAGAGCGGCTAAATTCTTGATGTCCCAGCCGGCAGGCCAGTACGACATGTTTGACGTGCTGGGCCTAGGCCAGCTTTAAGAGGTCTCTGGCCAGTTCTCGAGAGGGATTGGCCAGGCCCTCGTCGCCCAGCATGCGGGCGATTTCTTCCTCACGTTGATCAGCCGCCAGCACCAGCACCTGGCTGGTGGGCTGGCCCTGCTCATTGATGGACTTCTGAACACGGAGTTGCTGATGCGCACGAGCAGCCACTTGGGGTAGGTGGGTGACCACCATCACCTGATGGGTCTCTCCTAGTGTGCGTAACAACCGGCCGATGACGTGCCCCGTATTGCCACCAATGCCAGCGTCGACCTCATCGAAGAGCAGGGTGGGTGTCTGCGTGGCCTGGGCGGCCACGACGGCTAGTGCCAGGCTGACCCTAGACAATTCGCCACCGGAGGCGATTTTGGCCAAGGGCTGACTAGCCGACTGGGCACTGTGGGCCAGGCCAAAGACAATGTCCTCTAACCCGTGGGCTGCTGGCACTGTTCTGGCGTTGACCATGACGGTGAACTGCGCACCCACCATGGCCAACTCGGTCAGCCAGCCAGTGACCTCCTGCCCAAGGCTTTCTGCGACGGCCTGCCTGGCCTTTGAAATGGGCTGCGCCAACTGTTGGTAGTGGGCCTTGGCCTGGTCTAGCGCTTTTTGGAGGGCAGCGACATCGCTGTCTTGCATCAGGGCCTCCAGGGACGCCTGTGCCTTGGCCAGATCCTCGATCAAGTGTTCGGGCTTGGTCTTGAGCTTGCGGGCGGTGTCATAGATGTCGCCGAGGCGTGACTCGATCTGCGAGAGTCGCTCGGGATCCAGGTCGCTGCGGTCGATGTAGCGGCTCAGTTCTCGACTGGCATCGGACAGTGCGATTTCAGCGGTTTGCAGGCAGGCCACCGCATCGGCCAGACGAGGGTCTTTGCTCACCAGGGATTCTAGTCGACTGAGTTGTCGGCGCAGCAGACTGGTCATGGCCTGATCAGAGGCATCGATGACAGCCTGGGCCGCAGTGCTCGCCTCGAGCAGCTCTGCACCATGGGCCAGTCTCTGCTGCTCTTGGCTGAGCTCTTCCCATTCGCCCTCGGTGAGTTTGAGGGCCTCGAGAGTCTCGACCTGCCAGGCCAGTGCCTCTTTCTGCTGAGCCAGGCTCTGGTCCTGTGCTTTGGCTTTCTCTAGCGCCTGTTCCGCCGCCTGCCATTGACGATGGGCCTCGCGCAGGGCTTTGACCTTGGGGCCAAGGCCTGCATGCCGATCGAGCATGCTCAATTGCGACTGTGGATCGGACAGGGCCTGGTGGGCGTGCTGGCCATGAATGTTGACCAACTGCTCGCCCAATTGTTTGAGCTGGGCCAGCGTGGTGGATTGGCCATTGATCCAGGCCCGAGACCGGCCGGTGGCCTCGATGTTTCGACGAATCAACAGGCCAGGTTCATCAGTTGACAGGGCATCAAGGCCGGCCTCGTCAAACCAGCCTTGTAGCTCGGTCGCCTGGGTTTGAGACAGGCCAAACTCGGCACTGATCTCTGCCTTGCCAGCACCTGATCGAATTTGATGGGTCTCAGCTCGGTCGCCCAGCAGCAGGCCCAGGGCATCAAACAAGATGGATTTGCCTGCGCCGGTCTCACCGGTGAGCGCAGTAAAACCCGCCTGAAAGTCCAGCTCGAGCTGTTCAACGGTGACAAAGTCACGGATCGACAAGGTGCGCAGCATGGGCGGTTGCGGCAGGTTGGTTAGGCGTTTTCGGACGGGAACAGTGGGTCTGGACGACCCACAAGAACCGGGTTGGCACTCCAGTGCAGTTTACGTCGCAGGGTCGAGAAGTAGTCGTAGTCTTTTGGATGAAGCAGACGGACCAGGTGGGCCGATGGGTGGATCACAATCCGATCGCCATCCTGCAGGGACGTCAGGGCCTGCATGTCGCAGTGAAGCTCGGTGCCTGCGCCATCGTTGACCATCACGGTGACCTGCACGGGCCAGGGCAGAACGATTGGTCTGGAGGAGAGCGCCTGCGGTGCAACGGGCACCAGAGTAATGCCTTGTAGCTTGGGGTGAAGCACCGACCCAAAGGCCGACAGGGCATAGGCGGTCGAGCCCGTTGGTGTGGCCACAATCAGGCCGTCGGCCCTAAGGGTCTGCATGTAGTGGCCGTCCACAAAGACATCGAGCTCCACCATGCGGCTGACCGCACCCCGGCTGATCACGGCGTCGTTGAGGGCGGTGGCCTGAAAGACGGCAGACCAGTCACTCGAGTTCGCCGCTTTGCGCATCACGGCCACGTCCAGCATGCTGCGTTCTTCAGGTACCCCCTGGCCCAGCAAGATGGCGGGCAGCTGCGAGTCGATCTGGGCAATGTCCAGGTCGGTCATGAAGCCAAGCCGCCCCTGGTTGATGCCAATGATGGGAATGTTGAACGGTGCGAGCTGACGGGCCACACCCAGTAGGGTGCCGTCACCACCCAGCACAATCGCCAGGTCGATCGACTGGGCCAGCGTGGGCAGGTCTGCCAATTCGGGTTTGTGTCCTGCGATGGGGCCAGCCGAGGCAGCGGTCTGAGCCTCTAAGCTAACCCTGGCCTTGGGCAGGGTCTTGGTAATCGTGTTGAGAATGGCCGACAGGGGAGAGGCCAGCCCTTCGGTATTGGGCCGGCCAAACACAGCAATGTGAGAAAAGGCCGCCTTCATGGCTGGCATTAGACCACAGCCGCCCTACAATTGGGCCATGGATGATCGTTCACGCAGACTACTGAAAACCTTGATCGAGCGCTACATCGCGGAGGGCCAGCCGGTTGGCTCACGCTCGCTCTCCAAGTTCTCGGGCATGGACTTGTCGCCTGCCACGATCCGCAATGTCATGTCCGATTTGGAGGAAATGGGCCTGGTAGCCAGCCCCCACACATCGGCCGGCCGTATCCCCACGCCCAAGGGCTATCGATTGTTCGTCGACACCTTGCTGACCGTGCAGCCTTTGCAGCCCGAACAGGCCGCCATGATCCAGGGTGGAATTCCTGCGGATGCCCCCAGTCGCATCATGACCCATGCGGCGGCTTTGCTCTCCAGTCTGTCGCAGTTTGCCGGCGTGGTGAGTTCGCCAAGAAGAGCCGGTGTCTTTCGTCATGTCGAGTTTCTGCGCCTGGGTGAGCGCCGTCTGTTGCTGATCCTGGTCACGCCCGAGGGCGATGTCCACAACAAGGTCATTCAGACCGATCGGGATTACTCGGCTGATCTCTTGATCCAGGCGGGGAACTACCTGACCAGTCACTATGCTGGGCTCTCGCTCGATGAGGTCTCTCGCCGCCTGCGTCAGGAGTTGGCCTCTCTGCGCGAAGACGTCAGCCGGCTCATGTTGAAAGCGGTTGAGGAGGGCGGTGCCGCCCTGTCCGATCCTTCGGGTGATCTGGTGATCTCCGGGGAGCGGCGTCTGTTGGATGTCTCGGAGTTGTCCGATGACATGAACCGACTGCGTCAGCTCTTTGACCTGTTTGAGCAAAAGACCATGATCAGCCAGCTGCTGAGCTCGACCAACACTGCACACGGCATTCAGATTTTCATTGGCGGGGACTCGTCTCTGGTGCCGGTCGAGGAACTCTCGATCGTGACCGCCCCCTATGAGGTCAATGGCCAGGTCATTGGCACACTGGGTGTGATTGGTCCCACGCGCATGGCCTATGATCGGGTCATCCCTATTGTGGACATTACGGCTCGGATGGTCTCTACGGCCCTGAGTCAGCTACAGTCCGACGAGCCTCTCAACGACTAAAAAACTAGAAAGTCCGTATGTCTTTGCCTTTGCCTGCCAGTCAAGTTCGTGACGAAGCCCCATTTGCCCATGGAACCCGTCTGCGTGTGGGCGTCTTGCTGGTCAACCTGGGTACGCCAGAAGCCCCCAC
>JBMSJG010000121.1:0-3992 GCA_049418645.1 Burkholderiaceae bacterium
TAGATGGCTGCGATCTGGGCGATGGGCACATGGATGTCTTCGGCCACGCCAGAGAAGCGGGCTGTGAAGCTGAGGTCTTGGTTGGTGATCTGCAGACGATGGGTGGCCAGGGCACTGATGTTGAGCACGATCTCACCGTTGCGAACATGGGCCCGCGGCACACGCGTCTGGTCGCTGACCGAGACCGCGACATACGGCGTGTAGCCATTGTCGGTGCACCACTCGTAAATGGCGCGCACCAGATAGGGCTTGGTTGAGATGGGATCGTTGCCGGACATGTCGGTGCCGTGATGAGCCTATCGACGCATGACCTTTTCAGACGGCGTGAGGGCCTCAAAGAAGGCAGGGCGGGCGAAGATGCGCTCGGCGTACTTCAGCACGGGGGCCGCCGCCTTGGGCATCTCAATGCCGTAGTGATCCAGGCGCCAGAGCAAAGGGGCCAGGGCCACATCGATCATGGTGAAGTCTTCGCCCATCATGTACTTGGACTTGGTGACGACGGGCGCCAGCTGGGAGAGTTGGTCCCGAACGATCGCACGAGCCTTGTCAACCTTTTTGGGGTCTTGCTTCTCGAGGGCCTCCACATGAATGAAGACCTCGCGCTCGAAGTTGAGCAGCAGCAGCCTGGCGCGGGCGCGCTGAACCGGATCCGCCGGCATGAGCTGCGGGTGAGGGAAACGCTCATCAATGTACTCGTTGATGATGTTGGACTCATATAGGATGAGGTCGCGCTCGACTAGAACCGGCACCTGGCCATATGGGTTCATGACCGATATGTCCTCGGGCTTGTTGAACAGGTCAACGTCCCGAATCTCGAAGTCCATGCCTTTTTCAAACAAGACCAATCGGCAGCGTTGGCTAAAGGGACAGGTGGTACCCGAATACAGAACCATCATGATGGCTTTCTCTCCTCAAAAACGGAGGCGGGCCTGGTGGGCCCGCCTATCGATTGGCTTTTGCTGCTCATCCCCTTGGGCTGGCCGACTGGCCAGCCGCAGGCATTTTTTACTTAACGTCTTTCCAGTAGGCCGCGTTCAGACGCCAGGCCAAGACAAAGAAGACGGCCAGGAACAACAGCACCCAGACACCGGTCTGCTTACGCTTTTGGGCCACGGGCTCGGCCGCCCATGACAGGAACGCTGTGAGATCACCCACGTAGCTGTCGTAATCGACCTTGGTCATGGATTTCTGCTGCTCCCAGAGCACATGGGGCATGCCCACGTTGGGATAGACCTTGTTGTTCCAGCCGGTGGGACGGGCCTCATCGGGGTAGTAGGTTCGCAGGTAACTGTAGATCCAGTCCGCGCCAGTGCCGCTGTGGCTAGACCGAGCGCGCGCCGTGAGCGACAGGTCTGGAGGCGCTTTACCGAACCAGGCGGCCGCATCTTTGGCATTCATGGTGGTCTTGATGTAGTCGCCGGCCTTGGCCTCGGTGAGGATGAGGTTGGCCTTGATCTGGTCTTCGGTCAGACCCAGGTCCGTCAGCCGGTTGTAGCGAACGGCCGACAGGCCGTGGCAGCCCAGACAGTAGTTAACGAAGATCTTGGCGCCGTTTTGCAGGGCGGCTTTATCGGTCAGCTTGTTGGCCGGAAAGGCGTCGAGCTGGGCTGCTGGACCAGCAGCCAAGACTGGCATGCTGACAACAAAACCGGCGGCCAGAGCGACGGCCCAGCGTCGAATCAGAGAAATGGAGGTCATGTGCTTGCTCGCTTTTGGGTGACGTTTAGTGAGGCTTGAACGAGACGCGCTCAGGCACTGGCTTGTAGTCCCCCATGCGAGTCCAGATGGGCATGAGAATGAAGAAGCCAAAATAGAACACCGTGCCGATTTGCGAGACCACCGTGCCCACTGGGAACGGGGGCAGAACACCCAGGTAACCCAGCACGAAGAAGTTCACCACGAAGACGGCATAGAGCCACTTTTGCCAAGTGGGACGCTGACGGATCGACTTGACCGGCGACTTATCGAGCCAGGGCAAGAAGAACATGATGATGACCGCACCGCCCATGACCACGACACCCCAGAACTTGGCGTCGATGAGACGGAACAGAACTGCCAGGACCACCATGGCGACGATGCCAGCGATCTTGAGCAGGCCCTGGGTGTTGCGAAGGAAAGCCAGGGCGCCAAGACCAGCTGAGGCCACCAGGACCCAGGTGAAGACATCGGTGGTCGCACGCAGCATGGAGTAATACGGGGTGAAGTACCAGACCGGGGCAATGTGCGGCGGTGTGACCAAGGGGTTGGCCGGGATGAAGTTGTTGTACTCCAGGAAGTAGCCGCCCAACTCCGGCGCAAAGAAGACGACCGCGAAGAAGATCAGGGCAAAGCCCGTCACGCCCACGATGTCATGAACCGAGTAGTAAGGGTGGAAAGGAATGCCGTCGAGGGGAATGCCGTTGGCGTCTTTCTTGGCCTTGATTTCGACGCCATCGGGGTTGTTAGAACCCACCTCGTGCAGGGCGATGATGTGGGCCGCGACCAGGCCAATGAGCACCAGGGGCAAGGCAATGACGTGGAAGGCAAAGAAGCGGTTGAGGGTTGCATCACCCACCACGAAGTCACCACGAATCCAGACCGAGAGGTCGGGACCAATGACGGGCACAGCGGCAAACAGGTTGACGATCACCTGGGCACCCCAGTAGGACATCTGACCCCAAGGGAGCAGGTAGCCCATAAAGGCCTCGGCCATAAGACACAGGAAAATCAGGCAGCCGAAGATCCAGATCAGTTCACGCGGCTCGCGATAGGAACCGTAGATCAGTCCACGGAACATGTGCAGGAAGACCACCACGAAGAAGGCCGAAGCGCCGGTGGAGTGCATGTAGCGAATCACCCAGCCCATGGGGACCTCGCGCATGATGTACTCCACGCTGGCGAAGGCCACTGGAATACCGGCGGCATTCAACGATGCGTCTGGCTTGTAGTGCATGACCAGAAAGATGCCGGTGACGATCTGAATGACCAGGACCAGCATGGCCAGGCTTCCGAAGAAGTAGAGCCAGTTGAAATTCTTGGGAGCGTAGTACTCGGAGAGATGCGCCTTGTAGAGCGAAATGAGCGGGAATCGACGGTCGACCCAGCCCAACAGGCCCGTTGCTTGAACGACTTTTTCAGCTGCCATTGACTAGTGCCTCTTTAGAAAATTAAGCCTCACCCTTTTGGTCTTTACCAATGACCAAACGGGTGTCGGAGAGATACATGTGACGGGGCACCTCGAGGTTGTCGGGTGCAGGCTTGTTGGCATACACGCGTCCAGCCATGTCGAAGCTTGAACCATGGCAGGGGCAGAAGAAGCCGCCCTGCCAGTCATTGGAAATACCCGAGGCCGCACCCTTCTCAAATTTGCTAACAGGCGAGCAGCCCAGGTGGGTGCAAATGCCGACGGTGACCAGAACCTCCGGCTTGATGGAGCGGTGAGAGTTCTTGGCGTACTCAGGGATGGGGATGTCTTTTCGGTTTGAGTTGGGGTCGGCCAACTGACCTTCGATGCCCTTGAGGCCGGCAATCTGCTCCGGTGTGCGGCGAACAATCCAGACAGGTTTGCCGCGCCACTCGACAATCTTGACGCCACCAGCAGGGATGTCGCTAATGTCCACCTCGACCGGGGCGCCTGCAGACTTGGCCCGGTCTGATGGGGCCATGGACCCCAGAAAGGGAACTGCCACTGTGGCACCGGCCACGGTCGCTGCACCGCCACATGCAATCATCCAATTGCGCCGAGCGGACTCGGGGCCTTTGGGCATGGAGAAGGATTCTCCGGAGGTGATTTCAGAGGCAAGTCCCAAAGGCTTGCCAGCAGATGCTTGCTCGGACATTCGGTCCGCTCCTTCGCTGCGAGGTTTATGGATTAGCCCGATATTGTAGACGTTTGGGCCCTGTACTCGCCAGCAAACTGCCATAATCCCTTTCATGATCAAGCGGTTATGGCTCCTTTTTGCCCAAATCACCACTGTGCTGCTGGCCGGCATCTTTGTGGTCGCCACGCTCAA
>JBMSJG010000122.1:0-3973 GCA_049418645.1 Burkholderiaceae bacterium
TCTTTGCAGGTAGGGATGCACCATGCCCCCCTGAATGGGGCCTGGCCGAATGATCGCGACTTCGATGACCAGGTCATAAAAGCAGCGCGGCTTGAGCCTGGGCAGCATGCTCATCTGAGCCCGCGACTCAATCTGAAAGACCCCGATGGTGTCCGCTGCACAGATCATGTCGTAGGTCTGAGCGTCTTCTGGCGGGATGTCCTGCATGAGCATCGGGCCTTGCCCGGCTTTCTGGCCAACCAGTTGCAAAGCCTTCTGAATGGCCGAGAGCATGCCCAGGGCCAGGACATCGACCTTGAGCAGACCCAAGGCATCGATGTCGTCCTTGTCCCACTGAATGATGCTGCGAGCCTCCATGGCCGCGTTCTCGATGGGCACCAGGTCACTCAATTGACGACGGGCAATGACAAAACCACCGACATGCTGAGACAGGTGTCTTGGAAAACCCATGAGGCGATTGGTGAGCTCGGCCCATCGCTCAGACAAGGGTGTGACGGGTAGTCCCTCGGCCTGAATCTGCTGGCCGTCCCACCAGCTGCGGCCTTTGGCGGCCTGATCCACCAGCTCAGGGTCCAGACCCAGGGCCTTGCCGACATCGCGCAGGGCGGATCGGGGTCGGTAGCGAATGATGGCTGCGGCCAGCGCGGCCCGATGCCGGCCGTATTTCTCGTAGAGGTACTGAATGACTTCTTCACGTCGGTGGTGCTCAAAGTCGACATCGATGTCGGGTGGTTCTTGTCGCTCTTTGGAGATGAACCGCTCAAAGAGCATGCTCATGCGAGAAGGGTCGACCTCGGTGATGCCCAGGCAGTAGCAGACCGCTGAGTTGGCCGCTGAGCCTCGACCCTGACAGAGAATGCCCTTGGATCGGGCAAAGGCCACGATGTCATAGACCGTGAGGAAGTAGGGCTCATAACGCAGTTCGGCAATGAGCGCCAACTCGTGCTCGATCTGCTGACGAACCTGTGCTGGCATGCCCTGTGGGTATTGATGAGCGGGATAGCGCTGTGAGGCCCCTTGCTCGGTCAGGTGTCGCAGCCATTGGCCAGGGGTGAGGCCAGGCGGCACGATTTCGTCGGGGTACTCATAGCGCAACTCGTCCAGCGAGAACTGGCATTGAGAGGCGATCTGAAGCGTCTGCTGCAGAAAGGCCTCTGGGACGTGCCTTGCGATGCGCAGGCGAGGTCGCAGGTATTGCTCAGCATTGGCGGTGAGCAGTCGCCCGCATTGGGCAATCGTCTTGCCATGGCGAATCGCGGTGAGCAGATCCAGTAGGGGCTTGTCTCGCCGACGGTGCATGCGGACATCGCCCACGGCGGCAAGGGGTGTGCGCAGCAGGGCAGACAGGCCCATGAGCTGCTGCTGCCAGATTCGATCGTCGATGTGCAGGTGTTGGCTGCAGCCAATGAAGAGTTGTTCTGAGAACAGGGCTTTGAGCCAACGGCCTTGGCTGTGCAAGGGCTGATCAGACAGTGCCAGGCTTGGTAGCCAAATGCACAGACAGTGGTCCAGGCTGGTGGCCTGCAGCATCTGGGCGTCGAGCCAGTAGCTGCCCTTGGGGGCGCGGGTTCTGGTCTGGGTGATCAGGCCGCAGAGCTGCTGCCAGCCCGTACGGTCTTTGACCAGAAAGACCAAGTCCAGAGGCTGTCCCAGGTGGGCGTTGACGGTAAAGCGTGACCCATGAATCAGATGAAAGCCCAGAGACTGGGCAGCCAGGTGGGCCCGCACCGAGCCACTGACACTGGCCTCATCGGTCAGAGCCAGGGCTCGGTAGCCCAGGGCATGGGCCCTGGCCACCAGATCTTCTGGGTGGCCGCTGGCCTTTAGAAAACTAAAGTGACTGGCGCAGACCAGTTCGGCATAGGCGAGTTCGTTGGACACGACCGGCCTCTAGCCAAAATACCCATGCAAGAACCACTGGTGGTCTGGGTTGCGAAAGATCCAGACCAGCTGCTGGTCATGGGTCTGGGCAATGAAATAGTCTCGTTGGATGGGCTGCTCCCACCAGTGGGTCTCGATGCGTTCGGGGCCAGCCTTGAGCTGCAGGGGCTGATCCAGGCAGGGCCGGTGTCCTTGTCGTCTGAGGGCCTGTGGTGGGTCGAGCAGCCAGAGTGGGCGTGCGGGCTGACCAGGGCTGCGCCAGTCAGACTGCTCAGGCTTGTTGGGTTTGTTCGACCCACCGGACGTGCTGGATCTGCTGTGTCTGTCTGTTTGGGTTTTTCGACTGGCGACGGCTTGCCAGGGCAACCAATGACAGGCCTGTTCGGGGGCATGGCTGTCTTGTAGTTGGGGGATCAGAATCTGGTCTGGTCCGAGTCGCTGTGAAAGCCTGCTGAGCAGGTCTTGAAGTTGTTCGCTATGCCGGCTGGGGCCAGAGAAAAAATCTAGGGAGCAGGCTTGGTGTGACTCGACCTGGTCGATCTGAAGGCAGATGGATTCGATGCTGGTGTCGAAACGATGCTGTTCAAGCTGAATCTGCAGACAACGCAAGACTTGCAGCAGGTCTGCGGTGGGCTGGGCCAGTTCAACGGCCAGCCGCAGGCCGGATGGCTGGGCCTGACGGCTACCGGACTGAAACAAAAAGACAAAGCATCGGCTGCCGGATTGCCTGGCCCTGAGCCAGGCGGTGGCATGCATCAATAACTTTTCGCTGGCCTGTAAGAGCAGGCCCTGGCTGATCTGATGGGCACTGGTGATGGGCAGCTCTAGGCTCTGAGAAAAACGAGCCGGCGGCACGATGGGCTCACGAGGATCGGGCCGCTGGCCGAGAGCTGCATCGATGGCCTTGAGCAGTTCGGGACCGAAGCGTTTGTTGAGACCTGCGCGTGGCAGCTTGAGCAGATTGCCCAGCTGATAGACCCCCATGCGAGAGAGCACCGCCAGGTGGGGCTGAGCCTGTGGAATACACGACAGTGGCAGCGGTTCTAGGCTGGGCAGTGGCTTGAAAGATGGATCGGGGCTGGCTTGTTGACCGCGCCAACGGGCAGTCCAGTCGGCAGCCCTGGGCGTGTGGCCCAGGGCCAGGTCGATCTGGTGGCCCCAGGATTGGTAGCTGCGTTCAATGGTTTGGCAGAGCTGATCCAGTCCGCCCCAGAGTCTTAGGCTGGCCTGCACCTCGAGCAGGATGTGGTCTGGCCAGTCGCCCTGGCAGACCATTGGGGTGAACTGCAGGGCCCACTGCTCAGCTGTGGAGTGGACTGGGGTTTGAAATCGACAGGCGATCCAGAGCATGGGGAAGGCCTTTGATCTGGCTGGTCGACAACGACGGTACGACAGCGGCTGAGGTGTGTGGGACCTGTAGATTGGCTGGTGGGTTGGCGTTGATTTGCTGCATGACCCGACCGGGTACCGGCAGGTTGATGAGGATGGGGTCGAGCTGAACTGGCCCGCGACGCTTGATGACTTGCACCCCCAGACCGGGATAGGCCCTGGGCAGTAAGGCCAGCCGAAGCGGTGCGGCAGAGGCCTGGTGCTGCTCGGACAAAGGACGAAACAAAAAGACAGGCCCGGTGGCCAGGCGTGCAGCCAATTGAAAGCGACGAATCTGTTGGGCGGTGGTCTGCTGTGGGGCCCAGGCCAGCAGGGCACCAAAGCCTTGGGCCTTGAGGCTTTGTTCGATGGCCCAGAGACGGTCTGCCGACTGGGTGGCACGAATCACAATGAACTGCTCTGTGGGTAGGCCCAAGGCCGCCAAGGCTGGGGCATAGGGCATTTGAGGTGGGGCGAGCATGAGGATTTTTTTGCCAGCCTGTGCCAGGCGACGCAGAGCTGGTGCCAGCAGGCGCAGCTCGCCAGCACCCAGCCCACGAACCAGTAGCTCGGTGAGGCAGCCGGTGGGCCAACCGCCACCCGGCAACTGGGCGTTGAGAGCAGGATGTCCACTGCAGACCGATGACTGCTGGGCTTTGGCCTGCAGGTCTGTGGCCTGACGCAGATCGGGATGAATGTGCATGTGCTGCATGGGACTGGATGG
>JBMSJG010000123.1:0-3967 GCA_049418645.1 Burkholderiaceae bacterium
TCATCGAAGATCTCGGACTTGCGATCGGCCAACTCCTTGAATCGGGCAAAGGCCTCGTTTAAGGCCTGCTCGCTCTCGAGTTCAATGCCAATGGCCTGCAGCCGCTGGCGAAAGGCATTTCTGCCAGAGAGCTTACCCAAGACAATGCGGTTGGCCGTCCAGCCCACGTCTTCGGCTCGCATGATCTCGTAGGTCTCGCGATGCTTGAGCACACCGTCTTGGTGGATGCCGGACTCGTGGGCAAAGGCATTGGCCCCCACAATGGCCTTGTTGGGCTGAACCGGGTAGCCGGTGATCTGAGAGACCAGGCGTGAGGCCGGGACAATCTGCGAGGTGTCGATGTTGCTGTCGCAGCCAAAGACGTCCTTGCGGGTCTTCACGGCCATGACGATTTCCTCGAGGCTGGCATTGCCAGCCCGCTCGCCCAGGCCGTTGATGGTGCATTCCACCTGCCGGGCGCCAGCCAAAACCGCCTGAAGCGAATTGGCCACGGCCATGCCCAGGTCGTTGTGGCAATGGGTAGACCAGACCACGTTCTTGGCGCCAGGTGTCTTGGCAATGAGCTGGGCCATGCGATCGCCCCACTGCCCCGGCACGCTGTAGCCCACCGTGTCGGGCACGTTGATGGTGCGGGCACCCGCCTTGATGACTTCGCCAAAGACCCGGATCAAAAAGTCGATGTCAGAGCGGACGGCATCCTCGGCCGAGAACTCGACGTCATCGGTGAACTGGCCTGCGAACTTGACCGCTGCCACGGCGGCCTCGACGACCTGATCGGGGCTCATGCGCAGCTTTTTTTCCATGTGGATGGGGCTGGTCGCAATAAAGGTGTGAATGCGCTTTTTGGCGGCAGGGGCTACGGCCTCGCCAGCCGTCCGAATGTCTTTCTC
Organism: Burkholderiaceae bacterium; assembly: GCA_049418645.1. Classification (GTDB taxonomy): domain Bacteria; phylum Pseudomonadota; class Gammaproteobacteria; order Burkholderiales; family Burkholderiaceae_A; genus Hahnella. The sequence goes on from JBMSJG010000123.1 coordinate 891, forward strand.
GGTGGCCCGGGCCAGCGAGCAGACCGTGCTGTCCTTGATGGATTCGGCGACGGCCCGGACCGCCTCGAAGTCGCCAGGACTGGCCGCTGCGAAGCCGGCCTCGATGACATCCACCCGCAGGCGCTCGAGTTGACGGGCAATGCGGACCTTTTCGTCCTTGGTCATGGAGGCTCCGGGGCTCTGTTCACCGTCCCGCAAGGTGGTATCAAAAATGATCAATTGCTCGGTCATGGCTGCGTCCTTTTTTAACTGGTGCCCACCGGTTCCGGTCGTGTTCCGAGGGCATAAATGGCCTGGTGGAACAACAAACCGAGTGGTCCGGCAAGGGCTTGAAACTAGTTTGAGATTGTATGTCCGCTGAAGGCTTGGCTGGTGCGGACGGCCAGCGAGGGGGTCTTAGGAGCGCGCGCGGCGCAGTCGACCCCGCTGAGCGGCTAGACCTAGCAGGCTCAGTAGAAGAAGGGCAGAAAGGGCAAAGGCTTCGAACGACATAAAAGGACTATAAGTCCTTCTTTTCAGAATCTGCAAACAAAACCACCTTGGCGCCGTGGGATTTTTGCCACAGGAAGACGGCATAGCCAGACAGGCCGTAGGCGGAGACCAGCAGGAAGAGCATGGAAGGTGGGTCTTGCGAGATGAGCACCAAGACCAAGGCACCCAGGGCAATGAAGATAAAGGGCACGCTCTTGCGCAGGTTGATGTCCTTGAAGCTGTAAAACGGCACGCTGCTCACCATGGTGACGCCGGCATAAACGGTCAGGCCCCAGACCAGCCAGCGCAGGTCGGTCACCGCATGGGTGATGAATCGCGTCTCTCGCAGGTCGGTGACCAGCCAGATAAACCCCGCCACCAGGGCCGCAGCGGCCGGGCTGGGCAGGCCTTGGAAAAACCGCTTGTCGATGACCGCGGCATTGGTGTTGAAGCGGGCCAGGCGCAAGGCTGCACCGGCGACGTAGATAAAGGCCGCCAGCCAGCCCAGCTTGCCCATGCCCTGCAAGGCCCACTCATAGGCTATGAGGGCTGGGGCGACGCCGAAGGACACCATGTCGGCCAGGCTGTCGTAGTTGGCCCCGAAGTCACTGGTTGTATTGGTCAGACGGGCCACGCGGCCATCCAGGCTGTCGAGCACCATGGCCACAAAGATGGCGACCGAGGCGTGGGCAAACTGGCTGTTCATGGCCATGACAATGGCGTAAAAGCCACTGAAGAGGCAGGCGGTGGTGAACAGATTGGGCAGCAGATAGATGCTCTGCCGCCGACGTGGGTTACGCGTTTGCATGTCCCGCATCTTGGGCGTCGTCTGGCCAGAGTGCAAGCGCCGTGCTGTGCGCACTGACCTTATCGTCCAGACTGACCAGAGGACGTGAGCCGACCGGCATGTAGATGTCCACGCGTGAGCCAAACCGAATAAAGCCATAACGCATGCCACGCTGGACGGCATCACCCTCTTGCACGTAGCACAGGATTCGACGAGCAATGAGGCCAGCGATCTGAATACAAGTCAGTGAGCGGCCCTTGGCGTCCTGGATGACGATGGCATTGCGCTCGTTCTCGGTAGAGGCCTTGTCCAGATCGGCATTGAAAAACTTGCCCGGGAAATACGCCACTCGCTTGATCTGCCCAGCAACGGGCGCGCGGTTGGAGTGCACATTGAAGACGTTCATGAAGACACTGATCTTCAGACTGTCAGCGCCTGTGATGGGGTCAGGCGCAGGGCCGACAAACACCACACGGCCATCGGCCGGCGAGGCCACAGCCCGGGGGTCGGCAGCCGGAATCCTGGCGGGATCCCGAAAGAACTGCAGGACAAAGACCGCGACAATCCACAGCGGGATGGCCCAGGCCCCCGCCCCGAGGACGGTCGCCAGAACAGCGGCCGCCACCGAGAGGCTCAGATAGAACCATCCCTCACGGGCAATGATGGGATGGGGGTACTGGGTGATGTCGCTCATTTAGTTGCGGCTCTGGTCAACCATCTTGTTGGCCTTGATCCAGGGCATCATGGCGCGCAGTTTCTCGCCCACCTGCTCAATCTGGTGCTCGGCGGTCAGACGACGACGCGACTGCAGCGTGGGAGCGCCAGCCTTGTTCTCCAGAATGAAGCTCTTGGCGTACTCACCCGTCTGGATGTCACGCAGACACTGGCGCATGGCGTTCTTGGTGTCTTCGGTGACCACGCGGGGACCGGTGACGTACTCACCGTACTCGGCGTTGTTGGAGATGGAGTAGTTCATGTTGGCAATGCCGCCCTCGTAGATCAGGTCGACGATTAGCTTGAGCTCGTGCAGACACTCAAAGTAGGCCATCTCGGGGGCATAGCCTGCCTCGACCAGGGTCTCAAAGCCAGCCTTGATCAGCTCAACGGTACCGCCGCAGAGCACGGCCTGCTCACCGAACAGATCGGTCTCGGTCTCTTCACGGAAGTTGGTCTGGATGATGCCAGCCTTGCCGCCGCCAATGGCGCTGGCGTAGGCCAGGGCCACGTTGCGGGCATTGCCGGTGACGTCTTGGTGAATCGCAATCAGACAGGGCACGCCACCACCCAGGGTGTAGGTGTGACGAACGGTATGACCAGGGGCCTTGGGGGCGATCATGATCACGTCCAGGTCGGCCCGGGGGACCACCTGACCGTAGTGAACGTTAAAGCCGTGGGCAAAGGCCAGGGCTGCGTTTTGTTTGATAACCGGTGCCACGTCGGCGTTGTAGACCGAGGCGATGGTCTCGTCGGGCATGAGCAGCATGACCACGTCGGCATCCTTGACGGCGTCACGGATCTCGGCGACCTTCAGGCCAGCCTTCTCGACCTTGGCCCAGGAGGGGCCGCCCTTGCGCACGCCGACCACAACGTTCACGCCGCTGTCGTTCAGGTTCTGGGCGTGGGCATGGCCCTGTGAGCCATAGCCAATGATGGCCACTTTTTTGCCTTTGAGCAGCGACAGGTCACAGTCTTTGTCATAGAACACGTTCATGTGTGTTTTCCTTTCAAGTAATCGTTAGACGCGCAGAATGCGCTCGCCACGGGAGATACCAGAGCTGCCGGTTCTGACCGTTTCCAAAATGACATCGGCCTCCAGGGC